>JANLHY010000465.1 GCA_024653795.1 Candidatus Brocadiaceae bacterium
CTATTTTACAAGTACTTACGGATTCTGATTACAAAAAAGAACCTTCCATTCTTCATAAACAATTGCCTTTGTTCAACTTATAACCGGACACTAGTGATCATGCATATAGAAGAAATTCTGCATATCATAAGATATTTAATTTTTTGCAGATGTTTTCTAGCGCTTAGAATGATTTGTTAGGCTAATGTCTATAATTCGTCGCCATGGATTGGCTTCCGGTTTGGGACCTTTGTCAATATCTTCCTGGAATATTTTTCATGCTTTTAACCAGTATTTCTTACCTTCCGACTCATGTCAATCCGCCCACAATGGCGCTTGCCATTTCAAATTGAAAATCATTTGATTATTACACCCTGTTTGATATAATTTCATTTTGAAATGGTGCCTTATGTAACAAACGTTCACCGCAGAGGCGTGGAGAGAATGTATCTAAACCAGGTTACCGAAAAGATTATTGGTGCAGCCATCGAGATTCATAAAACGCTGGGGCGGGACTCCTGGAATCAGCGTATGAAGAGTGTCTATGTTATGAATTATCCAGGGCAGGATTGCATTTTCAGAGGCAAGTCGATTTGCCGGTTTTGTATAAAGAGGTACGTCTTGATTATGGCAAACAATCTATAGTTTTCTCTGTGTCTCTGCGCCTCTGCGGTGAATGAGTTATTAGAAAATCAATATTGGGAGATTTATATACATGGCTGAACAGCGAAAAAAAGTCGTGCTGGCCTACTCGGGTGGCCTGGATACCTCTGTGGCAATTAAGTGGATTCCTGAAAAATACAATATGGATGTTGTTACGGTTACGATCGACCTTGGCGCAGTGAAGGATTTGGATGCTATCCGTGAAAAGGCTTTAAAGACAGGGGCTAAAAAGGCGATTGTTATTGATGCAAAGGATACCTTTGTCAAATATTTTATATTTCCTGCCTTGCAGTCAGGGGCGTTGTACGAAGGTGTTTACCCGCTGGCTACGGCATTGGGCAGGCCGCTGATTGCAAAATTACTGGCAGATGTAGCGCATGAGGAGAAGGCGGATGCCGTTGCTCACGGCTGTACGGGAAAAGGAAATGATCAGGTACGTCTGGATGTATCCCTCCAGGTTTTAAATCCAAAATTACAAATTATCGCCCCTGTACGTGAGTGGAAGATGACACGCGACGAAGAGATCAGGTATGCCGAAGAACACAATATTCCTGTAGAGGCGAAGATAAAGAGCCCATATAGTACGGATGAGAACCTCTGGGGTAGAAGTATTGAATGCGGCATATTGGAAGACCCCTGGGCTGAGCCGCCAGAGGAAGTTTATAAATGGACAAAAAATGCAAAAGAAGCGCCGGATGCGCCAGAATATCTGGAGATTCAGTTTGAAAGAGGCATTCCTGTGGCTATTAACGACGAGGAGATGGATGGGGTAACCCTTATCAATACGCTGAATGCGCGGGGAGGAAAGCACGGTGTTGGCCGCATTGACCATTTGGAAAATCGTCTTGTAGGTATTAAATCCAGAGAAATATACGAAGCCCCTGCTGCGGTTATATTGCATACAGCACACAAGGCGCTCGAAGGCATGATTATGACAAAGGATGCCATGCGTTTTAAGGATATCGTATCTGCCCACTATGCCGATCTGATTTATAATGGGCTTTGGTTTTCCGCTTTCCATCAGGATTTGGTGGCATACGTGTTAAGCAGTCAGCGAGTTATAACAGGGACAGCCCGCGTGAGGTTGTCGAAGGGGACATGCACCGTAGTTGGCCGGAAATCACCCTTATCGCTGTATAGTGAAAAACTTGCTACCTATCAGAAAGAAGATACCTTTGACCACAGCGCAGCCCTGGGATTCATTAAGATCTATGGTTTACCTGTGAAGATACAGGCGCAGAAGCAAATGGACGTCCTTGCAGGCAGGGAGGCATTGCATCTGGATTCGATCATGCCGCCGAAGGTCAAATCAGTCAAGTAGATTGTTTCCGGGTAACAGTTCAGATCACCGCAGAGAACGCCGAGATCGCAGAGGCTGTTAGAGGATAGACAGAAAAACTATGCGGATTCTCCCCTTTATTTTGTTATTTCTCTGCGTTCTCCGCGCCCTTTGCGGTGAACTATTACGTTTCCGGAAACAAGGCACAATATCTTAGTGCGGCGTACCGTAATCAAAATGAATACTTACAAAAAAGAAGTGAAATATGAAAGTGTTGCTGCTATTCCCCCCATCCTGGCACCCTTCGCAGCCCTATCTCAGCTTACCCTCCTTAACTGCATTTTTAAGACAAAACGGTGTTAACGTTAGACAGAGAGATTTGAATATTGAGTTGCTGGACATACTCCTTACCAAAAAGGAATGCAGTGAGTTTTACCAGGGGATCATTGATAAAATAAAAAGTATGGACAGGACTTCTGTTCACTCTTCGCAGTATCAGGAACAATACCAGACTATGGTTGACGCCGTAGAAGCGATCCCTGCATTAATGGATAAAGTGGAAACGGCGAAAAACACCTTGAGGTCAGAGGGTTTTTATGACCTTGAAAAGTACATGGAGAGCGTTCATATCATCAATGAAGCCCTGAGAAGTATGTCTGCGCTGTATTATCCTTCGTCAATGACGTCGCTCAACAATGACATGCGGTATTCTGTGTATTCATCCCGGGATATTTTTAAGGCGCTGGACGATGAGGAGGAAAACATCTTCCTCAACCTTTATAAGAAACACATTCTTTCTTCCATCCTGGAGTTTTCGCCAAATGTGGTGGGTATTTCCATTACCAATACTTCACAGATTATCCCAGGACTAACTCTTGCAAAATTAATAAAGAATCAGAACAAGGAAATCCATATTACCATAGGTGGGAGTGTTTTTACAAAACTCATTGAAAATGTAAAAAAAGTAGATGGTCTGTTTTCGATGGTGGATAGCTTTATTGTTTTTGAGGGTGAGCATGCCCTGCTTGAGCTAATTGGACAACTGGATGGCAAGAGGGATTTTAAAAAGGTGCCTAATCTGATTTATCGGGAGAACGGTGTTACAAAGATCAATGAACCGTTTTATACGGAAGATTTAAACAAACTGCCAACGCCTGACTTTGACGGTTTTCCTTTAAAACTTTACCACACACCTGCCTCTGTTTTGCCCGTCCAGACATCGAGGGGGTGTTATTATTCGAAATGTTCCTTTTGTAATCTGCATCTTGACCACAGGAGTTTTCGCTTACGCAGGACGGAACTCCTTATGGAAGATATTTCGACACTTTCTCAAAAATACAACACGCCGTATTTCTTCTTTACTGATGAATCTGTTCCTATTAACAAATTAAGGGAAATGTCTCAAGGTCTGTTGGAAAAGCGATGGGATATAAAATGGATGGGTGGGGTGCGATTTGAGAATTCTCTTGATGACGATTTGTTGGAAAAGATGCACGAGTCAGGATGTCAAAAGCTGGTGTTTGGTTTGGAATCATATAATCAGCGTGTACTGGATTTAATGAAAAAGGGGATAAAGACCGATATCGTAAAAAGGGTGCTGGATGCGTGTTTAAAAGTGGGTATTGCGTTTCATCTCTATATAATTGTCGGGTTTCCAACAGAAACAGAAAAAGAGGCTTTAGAGACGCTTGATTTTGTGCTTCATAAAGAATATCTGAATTCGCCCGGTTTTTCCTGTTTGCCTTCCCTTTTTGGAATGGAAAAGGATTCTCCGGTGACCCACAGTCCTTCAGAATATGGGTTAAGAAGTATCATGTCTCCCAGGGGGGAAGACCTGGGATTGGGTTATTTCTTTGAGGTGGAGCAAGGGATGTCCCCTGAAGAAGCTGAGAATATGTATCATTATATTATAGAACGATTAAGTGAGGAACTGTGTCCCTTCCCCTATAATTATTCTTTGCCGGATGGCTTGCTGTATATTACACACATAAAGCAACAGGATAATAACGCATAATAAGTAAAATAATCAGAAATGTTTCCATTAAGATCAATTAAAAACAGGTTAATACTGATCCTTCTGTTATGCTCGTTTACGCCATTATTGTTGTTGCGTTTTATGGCATTTCCCAAAGCACAAAAGGACTTGGAAGAGGCTTTGATTAGGAATTTGGAAGGGGTGAAGCAAAAACAAGCTGAAATTGTAAAGATGTGGTTTGATGAAAGAAAGCATGACGCAAAGGCCGTTAGTAAAAACATATCTGCGGTATTGGGACAGAGTATAAATGAAAAGGTTAATAATTTTTTAAAGTTGAATGATTATATTGAAATGTTCAGGATGGAGCATGGATACAAGGGTGTATATATTACTTCACGGGAAGGAACTATACTTGCGGCTACAGAAAGGGAATTGATAGGCTCTAATATTGTAAGTCGTGATTACTGCAGAGAGGCGTTGAATGGACATGTTTTTATATCCGGAATTCAGCGTGTTGCCCGGGGGGAAAGCGAAAACAAAAAGGGAGATGCTGAATCTCCCGTGATGTTTATATCGTCTCCGCTAATGGATTCCGACAATTTTATAGTAGGATCTGTCCTTCTCAGAATGGATACAGCGCCTCTCAGCGAAATCATGAAAAGTGCAAAACTGGGGAAGACAGGAGAAACATTTCTCACCAACAGAGAGGGTTTCATGCTAACTGAATCGCGGTTTGCAGATAGCCTAAGAAAGGAAGGCATAATTCAACAAAGGACAGCATTAGAGTTGAGGATAGTAAATCCACACACAGGAAAGCTTACAGACGGCGCTCAAAAATGCCTGAGCGGTAAAGATGGATACAGCGCAGAAGGCTATATAAATTATGATGGCAGTAAGGTCTTGGGTGCATGGTGTTGGATTCCTGAGTATGATTGCGGTTTAGTGGCGCAGATTGATATTCATGAAGGGTATAGAGCGGCTTACAGTTTAAAAAGGTTTGTTCTTTCAGTGCTATTGTTATTGGCATTCCCATTAATACTAGTTGCATTTTATTTTGGGAAAAGAATTTCTGCCCCTATTTTAAACATAACAGACGTTACGAAAAAGATTACCAGTGGCGACCTGGGCCAGAGGGTGAATGACAGTGGTAAAAGTGACGAAATTAGTGGATTATCGCGGGCATTTAACGTGATGGCAGAATCTCTGGAAGAAAAAACAATTAAATTAACAAGATATACGACAAACCTTGAGAATATTGTAAGAGAAAGAACCCTTGAACTACAATCAACAACCAATTTTTTGAATAGTATCTTAGCAGGTTCTACCGGGTATTCGATTATTGCAGAAGATTTGAACGGCAATATCCTTGCATTTAATAAAGGGGCAAGTCTGATTTATGGTTACAGTCCTGAAGAAGTGGTTGGAAATGCCGATGTTCGGATTCTTCACATAGAAGAAGATGTGAGGTCGGGAAAGGTAGATCATATTTTAGAGGAGACACGCAGAACAGGTCGATATGAAGGAGAAATGACAGGAAGAAGAAAACACGGCGAGGTCTTTCCTGTACATGTTACATTTACTTTACGACGCGATGAAAGTGGTCAACCCATTGGTTTTGTAGTAGTATCTAAAGATATTACGAAAGAGAAGCTGGTAGCGCTGGAAAAGGAGATTGTAAATATCGAGAATGCGAGGCTTTTTGTATCCATAAGGGAGTCAGAGAAAAAATATAGAGATCTCGTGGAAAATGCGCCAGAAATGATTCACGAGATCAGTCCCGAAAGAAAATTTATTAATGTAAATAAGACGGAGTTAAATAAATTAGGATATTCCTTAGAAGAAATGAGACAGATGATGCTTGAGGATATTGTCCCGAATGATCGTAGAGAGGAAATAAAGAGACATTTTAAACGTATTATAGTGACAGGAAGCAGTGAATTAGAAACAGTGTTTCTGACAAAATCAGGAAAAGAAATTAATGTCGAGATACATGGAACGGCTCTTTATAATAACAAAACGGGAGAATGT
>JANLHY010000468.1 GCA_024653795.1 Candidatus Brocadiaceae bacterium
ACCGAAAGGTTTGAATGGAATCAGGGACTTTGAATAATGCACGAGCCGTGAACATGCCAAATGTTTCGGTTCAATCGTGGACGATTGAACCAGCTAAAAAATATGAGAGTGTCGCGTACTACAAAGATTTTTCATTGAAAAACAAATCTTACATTCAAGCAGTATTAGAAGAAACTAAATCTATAAATTTAAAGGAATAATCTACATGGAAAAACAGATAAAAAATGCCTTAAAATCTGCAAATGCAGACTATGTGGAAATAAGAGTGCAGGAAGGCATCAGCACAGGAATTACCTATGTAGGAAAAGAACTTGAAAATATCGGTGAAAGTACCGCCTTTGGAGGGTGTGTGAGGGCATTGGTTAAAGGCGGTTGGGGTTTTGTTGCCTTTAACAACATAGAAAATCTTCCTAGATACGTGGATATGGCCTGCGAACAGGCGCGGTTCGTTGGCACGAAAGAAAGCCAGCTTGCCCCGGTACCGGCGATAAACGATCATGTAAAAACAAAAGTAGATATAGACCCTGCCGACATATCGTTAACTGACAAGCAGGCTATTTGTAATAAATACAACAACAAGATACTCTCCTCGAAGCAAATACAAACCTCAAATGTGCGATACGTAGATTCTCATGGAACGATATATTTCGCCAGCACGAACGGAAGTTTTATTGTGCAGGAAACTATTTTTTGCGGCATTTCACTCCTGGCAATGGCACGAGACGGTATGAATGTGCAACAGGCTTATCATTCCGTGGGTGATCTGAGAGGCTTTAACAATGTCCAGAATCAGGAGCAAAAATGTGAAGAAGTAACCAAACGCGCCATCGACCTGCTCACAGCAAAACCCGTAACCGGCGGCAAATATACCGTCATTATCGACCCCAAGCTCTGCGGTGTCTTCATCCACGAGGCATTCGGACATCTCAGTGAGGCTGATTTTATTTATGAAAACGCAAAGATGCGGGAAATCATGGTTATTGGCAAACGCTTCGGGATCGACGATCTTTCAATTGTAGACGACGGCTCCATGGTTGGCGAAGCAGGATACAATAAATACGATAGCGAAGGCACTCCAACGCAAAAAACCCATCTTATTAAAAATGGTATTTTAACCAATCGCCTCCATTCCAGGGAAACGGCTGCCAAAATGAATGAAAAACCCACAGGCAATGCACGCTCCATAAGCTATGCCCATGCACCCATTGTGCGCATGACCAATACATATATGGAATCCCGCAACTACACCTTCGAAAAAATGCTCTCCGAAGTTGATAATGGAATTTATGCCATTGGCGCCCTCGGTGGACAGACGAATATGGAAATGTTTACCTTCAGCGCTGAAGAAGCTTACATGATACGAAACGGGAAAATACAGGAACAGGTACGGGACGTTGTTCTCACGGGAAACGTATTTGAGACTCTTATGAACATCGACGCCATTGGAAACGACCTCAAAATACACGGGGGACTGGGTGGGTGCGGTAAAGGCGGACAATCACCTTTGCGCGTCAGCGATGGCGGGCCGCACGTCCGCATACGAAACGTTGTCATTGGAGGAAGATAGTTTGGATATCCTGGAACTTCTTTTATTCGCTAAAAAAGAGAATGCTTCGGATCTTCATGTAAGCTCTGGCGAACCACCCATGATCCGCATTCACGGGGATATGCGGAAAATTGACGTCCCTCCGTTGAACAAAGAGGACGTCCACAAGATACTCTATGACATTTTAAACGATCAGCAGCGTAAGACGTACGAAGAACATCATGAGTTGGATTTTGCCATCGCATTTGGTGATGCCGGACGGTTCAGGGTAAACGCCTTTTTGCAAAACAGAGGTGAATCTATCGTATTCAGAACAATACCTACGGTTATCCCCACCCTGGAACAGCTCAATATGCCAAAGATCGTAGGAGACCTGACAAAAAAAGAAAAAGGACTCGTCCTTGTCACAGGCCCTACGGGTTGCGGTAAATCAACCACCCTGGCGGCAATGATTGACCTTATCAATCGCGAGGAGAAGTGTCATATCCTCACCATCGAAGACCCTATCGAATTCATACATCAATCAAAGAACTGTCTCGTTAACCAACGAGAGTTGGGACCTCACACCCATAGCTTTGCCAATGCCCTGCGGTCAGCCTTGCGTGAAGACCCTGACATTATCCTGGTGGGTGAAATGAGAGACCTGGAGACCATTTCCCTGGCGCTCACGGCGGCAGAAACCGGGCACCTGGTCTTCGGCACCTTGCATACATCCAGCGCACCCAAAACAGTCGACAGGGTAATTGACGTTTTTTCACCGGAACAACAGGAACAGGTGCGCTCGATGTTTTCGGAATCTATCCAGGCCGTGTTGACCCAGCAACTCTTGAAACGCAAAGACGGGAAAGGACGCGTCGCTGCGTTGGAAATCATGATTGGCACGCCGGCAGTAAGAAATCTGATCAGAGAAAACAAGGTTGCGCAAATCCCATCATCTCTGCAGACAGGAAAACAATATGGCATGCAGACAATGGATCAAGCATTGTTAGAACTCTATCAGAAAGAGTTGGTAAGCAGGGAAGCAATTGAGAGGCTGGTGAGCAGTCCGAGTGCGCTCAGCGGTATGAAATAAAATAAGTAACCTTTAGCTGTTAAATTATTCCGTTTAAGTCCCCCTTAACAAAGGGGGATTCTCTATGCCATACATCGTATAAACCGCTTAAATAAAATGAAAATTCCTATACAATAAATTTGGAAGGAGGAGAACGTGCCAGTAACAGAAAAAAGGGTTAACAGGCTTGAAGGAGCGCTGGAAAATTTTATTACCAGCATGAAAGAATCCCACATGCTTACCGAAGCTGGACTCAGGGAACTAAAGGAATCCCACATGCTTACCGAAGCTGGACTCAGGGAACTAAAAGAATCCCACATGCTTACCGAAGCTGGACTCAGGGAATTAAAAGAATCCCATATGCGTACCGAAGCCGGACTCAGGGAATTTAAGGATGACGTGAAGGAATCCCATATACGTACCGAAGCCGGACTCAGGGAATCTAAGGATGAAATGCTAAAGTATAAAGAAGAAAACAGACAGCAGATAAGGGAGATGAATATCAAGTGGGGGGAGATGGCTAAAAAGCTCGGCACAATAACCGAAGACCTCGTAGCGCCAAGCATACCAAGGATTGTAAAAGAAGAGTTTGGGCTTGAAGTAACGGACTTGATGGTAAGAAGGAAAAAGAAACTCACTGATGGAAGATCAAAAGAATACGATGCCATTGCAGTGGCAGGTGAACGTGTCTTTGTTGACGAAACAAAGAGTACTTTAGATAGCGAAGACGTAAAAGATTTTATAAAGGATATTCAGGAATTCAGAAGCTTTTTCCCAGAGTATGAGAAAAATAAAATCATAGGAGTACTGGCAAGCCTGTATGTAGACGAGAATGTGATAAAGTATGCGGAGAGGTCAGGATTTTTAGTGCTTGCAGCAGGAGATAAACTCATGGAGGTTATGAATACCAAGGGGTTTAAACCGAAAGAGTGGTAAAACCATCACAGATTTCATAAACATATATCCCTTTTTATAACAACTGATACCTTATTTACTGTGGAAATTAAAGAATTATTACAGGAAATGGTTCGTCTGGATGCCTCGGATATTTACATTACCGTGGACCTCCCCCCTATTTACCGCAAAGAGGGTATCAATACCTCTTTTGGCACAAAAAACTTAACTGCCGAAGATACCCGTCTTCTGGCTGAAAAATGTATGAGCGCGAAACAAAGGAAAGATTTTTATGAAAAGATGGAGATGAACCTTGCCCTGTATTATCCGGAACTGGGTCGTTTTCGAGTAAACATCTTCTTTCAACAGAGGAATATTGGCATTGTCATACGGCAAATAAAAATCAGTATCAAAACCATTGAAGATTTAAGCCTTCCTCAAATCTTCAAAGATATCGCTATGACAAAAAGGGGATTGGCGCTTGTGGTTGGTGCGACAGGTTCAGGGAAATCAACCACCCTTGCGGCAATGATTGATTACAGAAATACGAATAGTTCTGGACATATCATCACGGTAGAAGATCCTATAGAATTTGTGCATCAGCACAAGAAATCCGTCATTACACAAAGGGAGGTTGGAATAGACACCCTATCATTTAACGATGCCCTTAAAAATACCCTGCGTCAGGCGCCGGATGTTATCCTCGTCGGTGAGATCCGTGACACAGAAACCATGGAATCGGCCATTACCTTTGCTGAAACAGGCCATCTTTGCTTAGGAACCCTCCACGCCAACAACGCCAATCAGGCAATAGAACGCGTTATAAACTTTTTCCCGTCAGAACGTCATGAGCAAATATATCTGTTACTCTCACTGAATCTGCGTGCAATCATTTCGCAAAGGCTGGTGCCTGCAAAGGACGGAAAACGAGTCGCCTCCTTCGAAGTATTGCTTGATACACCTAGGGTCAAAGACCTTATCCTGAAGAAGCAGATTGGATTGTTAAAAGAAGCTATGTCAAAAGGAACGCAAGAAGGTATGTTAACCTTTGACCAATCGTTGTTTAATCTTTACAAAGAGTGCCAGATTAGTTATGAAAATGCCATTGCCTATGCAGACAGCGCCAACGACTTGCGTTTACACATAAAAACGGAAGGGATTGACGAAGTAAAGGATGAAAAGCCATCGGGTTTTAAATTGAAACAATGACTATTAATTCTAGCGAGGCTAAGGGATTAACAATAAATAACATGAACAACTTCGTGTTGTTGTGACATCAGGGCTAAAGCCTCGGTAGGACGTGTACACACTAACCCCAGCCTTAAGGCTGGGGTTAATGACGGTCTTATCTGAATTGGGCTTTAGCCCTGACAGTGCCTGTACTGAGCCTGTCGAAGTGTCGGACAACAAACTTGTTCAGATTATTTATTGTCAATCCCTAAGTCTCAGACCAGTAAAACACAGTTGTAAGATTTAAGTTTTCAACTTTCAACTTAAATATGAAGTTAAACTATTATCCTGATACTGACTCGTTGTATATAGAACTATCAGAAGGCATTGTTATAGACTATGATTCAGAAGGACATATAGTGGGAATTGACATTGATAATGCAAGTAAGAAATTAAACAAACAGAATACAGTATTAATCTGACAAAGAGAGGTTATTTCATGAATAAAATTGAAGAACAGATATTAGCGCTAGCTTTAAAACATACACCATCTGCTGAAGTGCTTTACGAAGAAGGTGAAACACGGTCGGTTAGTTTCGAAAATAATAAGCTAAAATATGTAAATACAAAATCTATCCGTGGAATCGGACTCCGCGTAATTAAAGATGGAAGGATTGGTTTTTCCAGCACCACCGATTTTCGGAAGCCTGAGAAACTGGTTGCCAATGCCTTGGAGAGCGCAAAGTTTGGCCAGATCGCTGCCTTTGATTTTCCTTCTAAAAATAACTTTCCAAAGGTTGCCGTACTTGACCATCGCGTCATAGACTATCCCATCAACAAATGTGTAGACATCGGAAAAGAAGCCATCGAGAAGGCTTTATCGGTAAATTCCAGTTATGAATGCGGCGTTGGTTTTGGGAAAGGGTACGGAATGCGAAGACTCATTAACACAAAAGGACTGGATATTTCCATTGCTTCCACATCATTTGGCTTAGGCATCGAAATATTGCAGGTTAAAGGGCAGAGTTTACTCTGGATTGGTGAAGGAGAAGGCTCAAAAAGTCTTGTGACTGACCTCAACAAACACGTTGATAAGGCGCTGCGAGGTTTGAAACTTGCCGAAAAAGAATTGAAACTAAAAACGGGGGCTTATCCCGTGATAGTTACGGCAAAGGCTATGGGAAATTTACTTGCAACTTTCGAAACCGGCTGCAACGGAAAGCTGGTGCAAAAAGGCGCATCACCGCTTACCAACAGGCTGGGAGAAAAGATTATCGATGAAAGGGTTAGTATTTATGACAACGCTACAATCGATATGGCAGATTCCAGTTATCCGTGGGACAGTGAGGGTACACCATCTCAATGTACATCATTGTTTGAAAAAGGCATCCTGAGAAATTATCTCTTTGATTTACAAACCGCTGGAATAATGAAGACAAAGTCAACGGGAAACGGCAATCGGGGATTTTCGTCACAACCTTCTCCCGGTAATTCAAATATTACCGTTGAATCCGGCGCCATGTCATTTGAGGCTATGATAAAAGACGTCCGATATGGCCTGCTGGTAGATCAGGTACTGGGCGGTGGGCAGAGCAACGTCCTTGCGGGCGAATTCTCTGTAAATATTGACCTTGGCTACCTGATTGAAAACGGGGAAATTGTCGGCAGGGTAAAGGACTGCATGTTTGCGGGAAATGCCTTTGAGGTGTTTAATAACATTAGGGCAATCGGCGATAAGGCAGAATGGCACGGTTCAATTAAAGTACCACCCTTTTACTTCAACGCAATAAATGTCGCCGGAAATGCCGCCTGAATTATGCTGTCTTCGGCATCTAATTTTCCCTCCCCTTATGGGAGGGATTAAGGGAGGGCGATCATTCTTTTCCCTTCACCCCCACCTAACCTCCCCCATCGACGGGGAGGAACTAGCAGTTATAAAATTCTTTAGCATTAAAATACGTATATGCATCTGAACAAATACGCAATATTTCGCCATATATTAATTGGATTCATTATTATTTTTGCGCTGGCATGCGGCGCTTACTACTCCATTCCTCTTTTCCTGGAAAAGAAACTGCTTACAATGATTGCAAAAAGCTATGGATTTACAGAGTCCTCATGCGAAGTTCGTAAACTAAGTCTGAAAAAGCTAGACATTGCATCTTTAAAATTGGGACACCCTGAAAACCCAGCGATAGAGATAGATTCAGTCCGGGTAGATTATTCTTTATCAGGTCTATTTAAGAAGTATGTCAACAAAGTTGTAATAAACGGACTTCAAATCAGGGGGGAGTACAGAAATGGTAATATATTAATACCCCCAATTGACTTAAGAAATTCATTTCAAAGCTCATCGGACGCAGAACAAAAAAAAGAGGCCGACTCCACGCAATATATGCTACCAATAAATTTTGGAGAATTTGAAATCAATAACTCTACAATCATTCTTCAATCAGGGGATACAAATCTTATAATTCCATTTAGTATCAAAGCAAAATACATTTCGGGAAATGAAAATGGCGCAAATTCTGCCTATGATTTACAATTAAAGCTGCACCCTGATTCAACAAATCTGTTCCCGGGTCTGGAAATCTCATCCCAAATAGACATGCACGCAAATTTTGACCTCAAATCAAATGACTTTCGACTACAACTTAACCTCTCTGATATGAACATTGAATACAATGGATATAAAATCCAGAATTCACCAGGAAACGTTCCACTAACAGTTGAGATTTCAAAAATTCAGGATGTTTTCCATATTTACTTTTCCAGTTTTTGTATCATGTCGCCTTTCCCGGTTGAAATACACATGGAGCGTAATGCAGGCTGTACTCTACGCATTTCCCAGGAAGGAATAGATATAAAAGGTAAATTTTATATTAATTTTAATAAAGAAGTAGTAAATAGTAACTCCAGCATTTTATTAAAACTTACAAATTCCACATCCTTACCCATAAATTTAAAAGGAAGAAAAACAGGAAATAATTGGTATTTTTCTTTAAATTATTCTGGTACACATCAGCCACTGCAATTTTGCAGGCAGACAGATAAATTCTATTTTTATCCAGACAGATTTGCAATTTATGGGAAAGGAAAGGGCGCAACTGGCGCCGTAAAGTTCGTCGTGAAAGCATCTCACATAAAATATGACTCAGATTACATACAGATAGAAATTCCAGATTTTTGGATATATGGTAATTCACGAATTTGCGGCACAGAATATCCTACGGTAAAAGCTCTCGTGAAATTAGCAGATATGAAATTTAATGCAGGAGATTTGTGCGCCAGCGAAATATGTGCAAAAATCCCATTTCAATGGCCATATCCATCAACAGATGCAAAAGAATTTGAATTCAAGAATAAAAAGACAAGATACTTTAACATAGAGAAACTAAAATACTCCGATATGGATTTAGGAACAATCTCTGCAACTCCACATCAAGATGGTATGAATATCGTATTTTCCGGACAGTACAGTGATTTACTTCCAGACTTGCGTATCAATTTCTCGGTATTGGCAGGCATTAATGAAGAACATAATTTTATATCAAAAGCAGACTTTAAAGCTTCAGAACCAGATAAAGTTATAAAGTTTGATCTTGAAAAGTTCTCACCCCAATTAACAGGGATGTCTTTTGAAGGTAACTTAGGCATTCGTGGAAATTTTAGCTTGATTGGAAGCGCCATAAAAAGCAACTGTTTTATAACAATGCATAACTCCAGAATTGACTGCCCTGAAAAAAAGATGGTATTTGAAGGTATTGACCTGAATCTTAATATACCTGATTTATATAATTTCCACAGCGACCCTAAACAGGTCTTAAAATTTAAACGTTTTGCGTGGGGAACTGTGGAAATGAATGATGGGGAAATGGAGTTTCAGATAAATTCATCATCTTCACTTTTTCTTGAAAAATGTGGATTCTCATGGTTTGGCGGACACGTTTATACCCATGGGTTACGTTTAGATTCTGCGGAAAATAGTATAGATCTTACTCTTTACTGTGACCGGCTTAAGCTTGCAACAATCCTAAAGCAATTTAATGCTGCAAATGCCGATGGTGTGGGAGCAGTTAACGGACGCATACCTGTAAGTTATAAAGACGGGAAAATAAATATTTATGACGGTTTCCTTTATTCTACGCCTGGAGAGGGCGGAACAATCAGCATTGATACAGATACACTGTCGCCCGGAATGTCTAACATTCAACAGAGTATCCAGATGCAAATTGCAAGTGAAGCGCTTAAGAATTTTAGCTATGACTGGGCAAAGCTTTCACTACAAAGCCATGGAGATAACTTAATCATCAATATGAAGATGGACGGCAGGCCTGCCGATTTAATGCCATTCAGTTTCAAAAAAAACATAGGACTCTATAAAGCAGAAGGACAGCCAAAGGCGCATTTTCAAGGAATACTATTTGACATAAATTTCAAACTGCCGCTCGAAAAAATGTTGCATTATGGCGCTGGTATTAGTGATTTAATGCAAAATGAATAATTATTAAAATAGTTACAAATAAGGAGGTAATGATGATATAATATTATGTTTTATTGCACTGAATATTTAAAATACTTTATAAGGAGAAAATGGGATGAAGAGAGTTTTTGTAGTTTCTTGTTTGTTATTTTTTGCTTTCTTTCAGGGATGTAAAACTGAACACAAAGTAGAGGTAGAAGTTAAACCGATGCAGATTACCGTTGACGTGAATATTAGAATTGACAAAGAACTGGATGACTTCTTCGGCAGCTTGGATAAGGCTGCGCAGAAAGTCAGTAGCGAAAAAACTGGAAATGCGCCAAAACAGGCTCAATAGTAATTTAGAAATTAGATATTTAAATATTATAGGAGGATATAAATGAAGGTAAAAACATGCGTATCATTTCTGATCGTTATGATTCTTGGAGGTATTTTTGCAAATGTTTCGTCATTTGCTGATGACTTAAACGCAATAAAAGCTGAGATGGAAAAACGACTTCCAGCTATT
>JANLHY010000488.1 GCA_024653795.1 Candidatus Brocadiaceae bacterium
ACAGGTTGTCCGAGAATGCGGCGACAAGTTCTTTAATTTAGCCATAAAAAGAGGGTAATCCGGTTGCGATTGAGAAGTTCAATGATATAATAAAGCGAAATGAAATCTTCACAGCAAAACCACACCAAGCGGTTAAAACTTTTCTTTGAGTCACCCATTTTACCGGGCAAATCGACCGTATCATTATTTCGCTTACCAGAAGATACCCAAGGGAGGAGAATCAATCACATGACTAAATTTAAACCGTTTCATGAATTCCAGAAACCACTGATAGGATTTACTTCGGAATCGTTTTTAGATTACGCAGAGACGGTAATACCCCCAGAACATCTATGCAGATCAGTAAAGGAGGTCGTATTTTCATTAGATACAGAATCCATAGAAGCGAAGTATTCCTTTTTAGGTCAACATACGTATCATCCGAAATTACTGTTAAGTTTATTATTTTATGGATATGCTACAGGAGTGCGCAGCAGTAGGAAATTGGCCGAGAGGTGTATAAGTGATCATACGTACATTTATTTAATGCAAAGTTACACCCCGGATCATCGGACGATCAGCGATTTCCGCAAGAATAATCTCAAAGAAATCGAGAAGTATTTTGTGGATATAGTCAGAATATTTAGCAAATTAGGCTATAGCCATGTAGGGAAGATATACATAGATGGGACAAAGCTCAAAGGCAATGCCTCAGCGAAGCGGACGAAAGATAGGGCGGGATTTGAGAAATGGTTATCTGAGATAGAAGAGGAAATAGGCAAATTATTAAAGGAATGCGAAACCATAGACAATCAAGAAGATGAGACCTGTAAAATAGATACGGAAGAAGAGGCATTAAAGAAGAAGTTGTCAGACCGTAACTATTTGAAGAGGCAGATAGAGGAAGCGATAAATATCATGAAGGAAGAGGAGAGGGAAAAGATAAATCTTACCGACAGAGACGCCAATCACATGAAAACCGGGGGGAGTAAAGATATTCGTCCTGGATACAATTGTCAGGCAGCAGTAACCGAAGAGGGGTTTATAGTAGCAGCAGAAGCGGCAACAGATGCAAACGACCGGAATCAATTAAAACCCATGGTAGAGCAAACAGAGTCAAACACTCAGGAAGCAGTGAAAGAGACAGCGGCTGATAGTGGGTATGGGAGCTATTCAAATTATGAGTATCTGGAGCAAAAAGGAATAGATGGATATATTCCCGATGATCATTTTCAACAGTACAAATCAGGGGAGTACCAGAAAGAGGAGAATCGGTATCATTACAGTAATTTTCAGTATGATGGGTCGAGTGATAGTTATATGTGTCCGGAAGGGAAACGGTTGAAGTATTGGAAAACCAGAACAAATAAGACTGATAGCCGCCAATGGAATCATAAAGTATACAAAGGAACAGAGTGTGGAACATGCGCGAAACGAACGTTATGTACCAAGTCAAAGGTACGGGAATTACTCATTGATATACGAGAACCTCTTTTGCAAAGAATGAGGGAAAAGTTAGTATCTGAAGAGGGAAGATTAAAATATTTTATGCGACAATACATCATTGAACCCATCTTCGGACACTTGAAGTTTAATGTAGGGTATCGAAACTTTCTGTTACGAGGTCTGGAAAAAGTACGTGCGGAGTTTAAACTGATGTGTATAGGATGGAATTTGAAAAAGATGCTGAAAATGGGAATAAGGCTCGCCACGGTATAAGGTGATACAAGGAAAACAAGCCCTCATTTGGGTAGTTTCATGTCCTTTTTATGCTCCTGAGATAAAAGTATGATTTGGATGGAAACATTTTAACCTTTTTCTGATTTGATTATCGATCATATTTACTTTATACACAATTTCCTTTACCTTTTGTTCTTGTTTGTTGACCACGTTCTCGGACAACCTGTTAA
>JANLHY010000426.1 GCA_024653795.1 Candidatus Brocadiaceae bacterium
AGGCCAGGACACTTGGAAAGACCTTGGGAGGAAGATTAAAAAAATAAAATGGAACACAATGTAATTTTACAATCTGTAATTACCTGTCCAAATTGTGGATACCGGAAGGAAGAGACAATGCCAACCGATGCCTGTCAATATTTCTATGAATGTGAAAATTGTAAATCAAGATTAAAACCCCAAAAAGGGCATTGTTGTGTATTCTGTTCTTATGGGACAGTTCCCTGTCCATCTATACAAATGCAACAAAAAAGAGGCCACAGTACTCTACGTTGACGTCAACTTTGAGGAGCAAAGGGATGCCTTTGATGCTGCATGGGGGCTTGGAGAGATGAATGTCCATCTCAAAGAATATTCTCAATGATTCAAATGACAAAGGGCGAGAAGGAATAATATCTTGAATATAAGGTATGATTAAAGAATCCTATATTTTAATCTTTGGAACGATTCTCTCAATAGCTACCTTAATAGGTTTTAAGACAGGTCATTTTTATTTACACGGATTATGTAATTGCCTTTCAGGAAAATTGTTTGAATATGTTATCCCCCTTTTGGGGTTAGTATCAGTTATCTTTCTGACTAACGGTGTTATCGTAAGATTAATAAAACAAAGAGAGGCAGCGTCTGAAAATGTGAAAAAGGCGTATGAGACAATGAATGGAATTTCACGAGTTACAGACGTGATGCTTTCAAATTTACAGTTGAATAAAATAGATCAAATTGAAAATTATATGAAAATCTGTGGAATTATTTTAGGAACAGAAGGCGTAAAGTTGAAAAATATGGCCACAGTGAGTTTTGTGGCATTCATTAATAAACAAAAGAATAGTCTCGAAGGAAATGTTATTTATAAGAGGGGTAACGAAATGGTTGTTGACGATGAAACCATTCACATTGATATAAATTCCAGGTTATCGCTTACAAAAGGGATAGATGATGTGATATTTTCTAATTGGTACGATACGGTGGAATCATTAGAAAAATACCAAGTGAACTTTGAGGAAAAGATAAGGCAAAAAATTGGGATAATAAAGAATTTCACTATTTATAAGATCAGAGGATTTGAGGAAGGTGTTCTTATATTTTTAAATTATGAAAACGATATAGATCAGTATGACGCAGACATCGTCAAGGATCTTGTTGGTCATGTTGGTTCTTTGTATTCTATCACTATAAAACAGAAAGAAAATGTGATGCTTCAATATCTGGTGATGAGGAAACTTGCAGATCTTGCTGAAAGGAGAGACCACGAAACAGGCAAGCATTTATTGAGGATACAAAGTTATTGCCGTTTTATAGCTGAAACACTTTCAGCGCAGGAAAAATACAAGGAGTTCATTGATGCTGCATTTATTGAAGATATCTATTATTCAAGTCCACTGCATGACATTGGCAAGGTTGGGATCGAAGACCGGATTCTGTTAAAACCCGGAAAACTTACACAAGATGAAATGGCTGTAATGAAGACTCATACACTCATTGGAGCGGAAATACTTAAGGGGCCCGCTTTTTTGAAAATGGGACAAGATATTGCTCACTACCATCATGAAAAATGGGATGGGACAGGCTATCCGGAAGGCCTTACGGGCGAAGAAATCCCTCTTTCCGCAAGAATTGTGAAACTTGCAGACGTCTACGATGCATTAGTATCAAAAAGAGTTTATAAAGAATCATTTAACCAAGAAAAGGCTGAATCTATCATACAGGAAGGCATCGGGTCTCATTTCGACCCTGATATATGCATTGTTTTTATGGAATATAGAAAAAAGTTTATTGAGATAAGAGATAGCTTCCGGAGGGAAACAGGGAAACTGGAGTCTTGACATTGTAGAACTATTCTCTACGAGGCTATCCATTTTCTCAGCGTCTGAAGTTATATCAGAAGAGGCGGAAATGATTGATTGTACCGGTTGTGCAGGCTGTGATTATAAGACTTGTCGGAGAGAAAATACAATAAGTGCGGAAACATCTTCGCTCGAGGGGCAAGCCACCGAATTGCTGATCTCTGAAATGATTCATACTACCGGGTTTACACTAACGGATATACGCAGCAAGAAAGTAGTCTGACGCTATTATAAAGAGAAAATTACATGGAGGTGAATGATGGCAAGACTTTCGGTTATAGGGAGAGAACAAGTCCTGAAACATGATTTTGAAGTGCAGGAGATATTTACTGAAATTGAGGATGCTTTTGGCAAGATTCCCAATTTATTTAAGACCTACGCTCATTTCCCTCCACTATTGAAGGCCAACTGGAGCAAGGTAAAGGCAGTAATGATGCAAGGGAGTTTGAGCCGAAAGGTCAAAGAAGCTATTGCCCTTCTGGTTTCAAAGGACAATAGTTGTGCGTATTGCGTAGCGGCTCATACGGCTGCACTCAGGACAATCGGGACTACGG
>JANLHY010000530.1 GCA_024653795.1 Candidatus Brocadiaceae bacterium
ATGTTATTCATTTCTGTGGCAGGTGACGTTTTACTCGTCGCTCGTCATTCGACACACGTCACTATTTCTAAAAACTTACAAAAAAAAGAAGTTTTTACAGGGTAATACTATATTGGTTGGCACATCTGCTGCGTTTAGGGTGATATGAAATTATTTTGGTCGAGACTGTGCTATGTCTGTTCAGTCGTGGAAATATTGGTTTTGGTTATGTTATGTTATATTTGACGAGCTTGTTTTGAAGCGTTGTGCGGGGTATCCTCAAAATCTCTGACATGCGCATCTGATTACCGTTTGTCTTCTGGTGTGCCCATACAAGAAGTTTTCTTTCTGCTTCACTGAGGGTTTCTTGCAAGTCAATAGAATCAATCGTGGAGAGTTCGATTGGGAATATTCCTGAAGGGGTTTCTCCTTCTATTAGATTTACGGGTAAATTCTTGGGTATAATCACATCAGAGGCGCAAAATGTTACGGCGTGTTCAATAACGTTTTCCAGCTCACGGATGTTTCCATGCCAGTTATATGACAACAGCAAATTAAGCGCTTCATGGGATATGGAATTAACCGTAACACGCTGCCGTTCCGCATATTTTTTAAGAAAATAGGTTGCCAGAAGCGGTATATCCTCTTTTCGCTCCCTTAGAGGCGGGAGATGAATGGTAACCACATGAAGCCGATAATATAGGTCTTCGCGGAAACTGCCTTCCTGAACAAGTTTTTTGAGGTCTTTTTTGGTTGCGCAGACGACACGGACATTAATAGATATTGTTTCCTCACCACCGACACGCTCAAATTCCCGTTCTTGAAGGACTCTCAGCAGTTTGACTTGCATTTCTAATGGGATGTCATCTACGTCATCCAGAAATATAGTGCCACCATCAGCCAGTTCAAAACGTCCCCGCCTTGTTTTAATCGCCCCCGTAAAGGAGCCTTTCTCATGTCCAAAGAGTTCACTCTCCAGAATCTCCTTGTTTAATGCGGCGCAACTGACTTTTATAAAAGGCCCGTCACGGCGATTGCTATTATAATGAATAGCCCCGGCAGTCAGCTCTTTTCCCGTACCGCTCTCACCTTGAATGAGTATGGTGGTATCCCGGTTTGATACCGTGCTGATAATCTCAAACACACGCTTCATCCCCTCACCCCTACCTATCATATTATCGTACCCGTACTGGCCAAGAACGCGCTGTTTCAGCATAATGTTTTCTGCAATCATATCCTTGTGTTTGAGCGCCTTCTGGAGCTTGATGATGAGTTCTTCCAGGGAAAATGGTTTCGTCACGTAGTCATACGCCCCTTCTTTCATAGCCGTAACCGCATTCTCAATGGAGCCGTAAGCGGTCATGATAATAACAACGGTATCGGGATATGCCTTTTTTATTTCCCTCAAAAAATCCATCCCATCCATCTTGGGCAGACGCAAATCGGTTATTACTGCATCAAAGTTCGTAGATTGCAGCATCTTTACGCCTTCCACAGCATTTGAAAGGGAAGTGACGGCGTATCCCTCTTTGGTCAGCTTATCCTCGAGCGACACCCGCATAAGTTTTTCATCGTCAACAATGAGTATTTTATTTTTCATTTTAAAACACCTTTTTATCGTTTGTAGAGGCGAACGGCCGTTCGCCCCTACATACGACACGGAAGGCATACGCTGAAGGTGGTTCCCTGCCCCACCTTGCTTTCCACAGAGATTTCTCCGTGGTGATCCTCGACAATTCTCTTTGAAATGGCTAGTCCCATTCCAAGTCCTTTTTCACCCTCTTTATTCTTCGTGGTAAAAAAGGGTTCAAATATCTTATCAACAACCCCAGCACTGATACCGCATCCCGTATCGCTTATACAAACTGTAACACAATCAGTATGTTTCTTGCAAATATCTGTCTTTATCGTCAGCTTTCCTCCGTTTGGCATACTCTCAAGGGCATTCACCATGATATTGATCAATGCCTGAGAAACATGGTCTGCATCCACAAAAACAGGTGGAAGAGAATCGTTGAGTTCTTTCTGAATAAACACTTGACCCGGCTCAATCCTATGCTCTATAAATCCAAGAGAACTATTTATGATCGTGTTGATATTGTTTTCTGATATATGGAGTGTATAGGGTCTCGAAAAGGTTAAAAGGCGTTTTACTATCATCTCGACTCGTTTGAGTCCTTCCAGCATAAGCGTTGCATATTTTTTTGTTTGTGAGATATTTTCCGGTTCATTTTCAAGCATACTGGCAAAATTCCGCAAACCGCCCAACGGATTATTGATTTCATGGGCGACCTCGGCTGCAAGTTCTCCCACCGCTGCAAGGCGTTCCGCACGCAACAACTGAGACGTCCTTTCTTCTACCTTTTGTTCGAGATTCGAATATGATTCTTTCAGTTTTGCCGCCATTTGGTTAAATTCTCCAGCAAGTATGCCCACCTCATTTTGCGAAACAACCGAAATACAGTGATCTAAATTTCCAGAGGCGATGGACTTCGCTCCCTGCGCCAGTTGTAATATAGGCTGCGTAATCCGGTTGGCAAATGAAACACCAATGGCAATAACAATGATGATACAAAAAAAGATCAGCACAATAACACGGTTCTTTAGTTTTTCAACCGGGGCA
>JANLHY010000531.1 GCA_024653795.1 Candidatus Brocadiaceae bacterium
GATTCCGTGGGGTCACCGCTATTATGAGGCCCCACTTCATCGAACCCGCTTGGATCTTCCGGTAATGGACCACCCTCACTGTCAAAGGGAGGCTGAAACCATCCCGAGTAATAGTTACCAGTCGACAAAATATCCCAATGCATGCCCTGACCAGGGTATGGATTAGCATACTTTTTGAACGCAATCCCTACACCTCTTGCATTGGTTGTTATTTCCCCCACACTTACAAAGCCGCAGCTAGTGTCGTGACAAGGCCCTGATGAGCAGGTGTAGTAGAGCGTCCTTGTGGTACTGGGACTCCCTTTTATGATAAGGAAGAGCGACATAACCTGTCCCGCCTGCTCGAGCTGTAATACGACACCCACCGTAGCTCCTGAGCAATCCAGATTAGCGTCATTTACCATCGGATGGAATTCCAGCGCCAAGAGTTTCGTTGGCGCCATAAGGGCAATCACAACTGCGAACCCTATAGCCATTAAGAGTAAATAATTCCTTCCTTTTGTAATCATTTTTTTCTCCTTTCTATGATAAGTCTCTTTTGTTTTGATCCCTTTCAGGCTTAAGCCACCAAAGGCTTTGCCGAAATCACCTCCTTTCTCTTACAGGTTTTTCCTTTTCCTCATCTCCTCCAAGTCTTCCAAGCGGCTTTAGCATCTTAGGGACAGATTTCTCTTTATCAATGTCCGATGGTACTGTCTCATCATCGTATAATGCCTCAAACAATAAGCCGACGATGCCTAAAAGCTCTGCTTGTTCGCCCTGTAACAATTCATCGGGAAGACCGATGGTCTGCTTATTGTCAGCACTAAAGAGACCGTTCAAGGCCGAGGTAAGTTTCTCTTGCTCGTTTTTAGTCATGACCGATTTTTGTCGAGTACCTGATCCATTAGTCGGTGATTCCTGCACAAGGGTCTGCAGTGAGGAAGGTAGAAGACCATACTCGCCATCCTTAAGTTCGATCGTAACCCTCTGATTGTGGTACAAATCTGGAACGTCAGAAGCCTTGGTGCAAGAAGTGAGAAAAATCATAAGCACAAAAACAGACGCAACAAGCCTTCTCATCGGTGAGATTTTACCCATATCAGTCGGACGACCTTCAAGAGTCATGAGTACCTCCATTTCATCCACCGTTCTGGTTATCTTTACATTGTCCTGGTTATCCACATTTTATCTTTACTGCCGAGAATATCTTAATACGGCAGGTAATGTAGGTCAAGTAAAATGTTAAAATTTCATTCCACTTTGAAAAGTAAAAACCGTATCAATTTAGTAGCTATTTTTAAACCTTGTTTTTCTATAGGCCCCATTTTTTATTAATCTCATGTAAAATATTATTTGCCGTGAAGCCGTAGTACTCGGCCAGTGTCTTTGCTGATGCAGAAGCCCCGAAGCGGTCAATACCAATAATAATGCCGTCTAAACCAACAAATTCATACCAATCATTTTTGGCGGCAGTTTCAATAGCCACCCGTTTTTTACATATTGGAGGAAGTATGCTTTCCTTGTATTCATCAGAATTTAAACGGTACAACTCAAAACTCGGCACGCTGGCTAGCCTAGCTCTGACCCCTTTCTCTTGTAGCTGTAATGTGGCTTCAAGGGCAATGTGAACTTCAGAACCTGAAGCCATGAGGATGATATCAGGGACACCTTCTGAATCTTTTAATACATAAGCGCCGTATTTCAAATGGTTTTGTGACGGATAGATTAAACGGTTAATTACCGGGATATCCTGGCGGGACAGAATCAGTGCCGTTGGACCATCTTTATGGTTCAACGCCGCTATCCAGGCAGCCGCCATTTCGGTGGCATCTGAAGGCCTTATCACAAGCAGGTTCGGAATCAATCGCAGTGATGGCAAATGTTCGACCGGCTGGTGGGTGGGTCCGTCCTCTCCTAATAGAATACTATCATGGGTAAATATATAAATTACCTGTATCTTCATCATTGCTGCAAGCCTGATAGATGGCCGCATGTAATCTGAAAATGTCAAAAAAGTAGAACCAAAGGGAATGATACCCCCATAAAGCGCCATACCATTCAAAATGCCGCCCATGGCATGCTCCCTGACGCCGAAATGGATATTCCTGCCATCAAATTTATTTTTATCAATTGAAGAGGAGTTTTTGATGTAGGTCTTTGTAGACGGGCAAAGGTCGGCAGAACCACCCATAAAACCAGGTATTCGTTGTGCGATTATTTGCATCATCTCCCCGGAAGCTGAGCGGGTGGCTATCGAGTCTTTCTTGATAGTTTTCAATAATTCAGATTCCAGATCGACAGGGATCTCTTTTTTAAAGCAGGTATCCCACAACCGAGACCTATTCGTGTCTTCTCTGATATATTTCTTAAATTGCGCCTGCCAGTTCTCATATTCCTCTTTTAGTTCGGCTACACGGCTCTGGCAAAGCTGTTTTACATCATCCGGGATATAAAAAGTCTTATCTTTCGGCCAGCCGAGACTCTCTTTCGTTAATTCAAGTTCTTTAGCTCCCAGCGGTTCTCCGTGAATGGCGGCTGTATCCTGTTTATTTGGACTTCCCTTACCGATATGTGTTCTGGCTATAATCAGTGAAGGTCTCTCCTTTTCTCCCCGTGCTGCTTCGATAGCTTCAGCAATTTCTGTATGGTTGTGCCCATCGACCTTGAATACACGCCAGTTATAGGCTTCGAATCGTTTTGCCGCATCTTCTGTAAAAGCAAGAGACGTATTTCCTTCGATCGTGATTTGGTTACAATCGTAAATGTAAATTATATTGGCAAGACCAAGGTGCCCGGCAAACGATGCGGCTTCTGAGGTTATTCCTTCCATCAGATCGCCATCACTCACTACGCCGTAAATATAATGATCGATAATCTTCGCATCTCCTGTATTGAATCGTTCTGCCATTAGTCGTGCCGCCAGCGCCATACCGACCCCATTGGCAAATCCCTGACCTAAAGGTCCTGTGGTAGATTCCACTCCAGGGGTATGCCCGTATTCAGGATGACCAGGTGTTTTACTTCCAAATTGCCGGAATTGTTTTATGTCATCTAAAGACAAATCGTACCCAAAGAGATTTAACAGGGAATACAGAAGCATGGAACCATGTCCTGCTGATAGGATGAAACGGTCACGATTTGGCCACCGGGAGTCTTCTGGATTAAATCGCAGAAATTGCATCCAGAGCACGAATGCAACATCGGCAAATCCCATGGGAAGGCCGGGATGTCCTGACTGCGCTTTCTCTATGGCATCAGCCGAAAGTATTCTTAAGGTATTTACGGCAAGTTCGACTTTGTGTTTGTCTATTTTATTTATCAGCATCTTAATTTAATTCGGACACAGATTTTGCAGCTTAAAAATCATTTCACTTCCATCGACAAATACAATTTCTCCCGAAGTACTTTTTACGTTGAGTGTAACCATTCATAATTCCCTCCAAAAATTCTTAATACTCTTTATTCAGATGAGTTGAGCTTCTTGGATAAAAATAACAGAAATAATAAGCAAAGTCAACAGACAGTCTTTATCTCAGAAATCACCATCGGACATTCATTGGTAATTTTCTTGCTTCTAATATCTGCCTCTAGCCTCTGGCATCTAACAGCATACCCAGCACACAATCCGCATTCCGCAATCCAAAATCACAAATCTGAAATGGATAAATATTCATCCTTGTTATTCCAGCCTCTAGCCTCTGCACCCAGACACCTCTGCGCCTCTGCCTTGCAACTCTCCAGCCACTATTCATTGTTAATTGTTAATTTTTAATTTATCATTTATTTTAGTATCTCTCCCTATTATCCACCACAAACGAATTAAAGCGCAGGGGTTTGTGGCAGTGGGGGCATTTGAACAATAAGCACGGTTCTTTCCTGTCTTATTTGTTAATAGGTTGGCATTAATTTCAATAGTAATAGAGATAGAGAATTCAATTTTACTTTTATGTTATCTATGGTATATTAAAATCAATAAGTTAATTAATGCCCTACACAAAGTCAGAGACGAGATATGGGAAGCAAGGAATTTACAAAAGAGTTGAGTTTAGATAGGGAAGATAGATTAAGGATAAAAATTGAGGTGGAAAAAGGTAAAGTAATAGATGTGGTTGTTCAGTATGAATCGAAAATAAAGGACAAATGGTATCCAATCGTAAGATATGATTGCTCGCATGGTTTTTTCCACCGTGATATATTGAATAAAAAAGGAGAGAAGACAAAACAGGTAATTCAGATACAGAACTTGAAGGATGCCTTAACATATGCGGAACAGGATATAAAAGACAGATGGGAGTGGTATAAGGAAAGATTTAAAAAGGGGATAAAATAATGACAAAAAAGGAATATGCAGAAAGAAATATTGGTCTGGCATTTGATTTTATAAGACAGATAATTGACCATCCTGAGATTCTTGATACTATCCCAGATAATGCTGAGCTTGATTTTATAGATAAAGACGCTCCTGTTAAAGTAAAACCCCCCGGAAAAGGGAAAAAAGTTGTTTTATATAAAGTCGAACGTGTATTTGCACCAGTTAAAGGCTAAATCTAGTTTTTACGTTTGTGTTTCTGCATTCCACCATTTTACTTCTTAAATCTTACTTTCACCCCCTGACCGCCGATCCCTGCCAACTGCATTTGGGCATGTATCATATCGCTGCCAGAAAAATATCTACATGGTAGGACAACCGTCCCCGGTTGACATAACAATGTTCCGCATGGACAACCACCCTCGGTTGTCATAACAATATTCCTTGGGAAACCATCCCCCATTGACAAATATGTGGACAAACGAAGACGTTTGTATAATGAATTGTCATCATGACAAGCGGGGACGCTTGTCCTACCATAATCTGCAATCCAAAATCCAAAATTATCCCTACCTTCCCCTATTATCCACCACAAACGGATTGAATTTTAATGGCTGGTGGCAGTGGGGGCATTGGGAGAGCAAGCGCGGGTCGTTCCAGGCATCCTTCGGGAGTTTGAGGCAGGGGGAATCCTTTGGTGAAAGGCGGGCATCCCTTGTTATCCCTGCAATAGTTTCAAGTATTTTCTTTTCTGCCACAAATCGCTTCCCGCACCAGTCACAAAGGGTGGTGATGTTATCATCCCATTTTCCAGGTTTCCCTTCTTCTCCACAAAGCCAGAGACGTACCGGGGTAATAATAGGCTTTTCGATCCTTAATTGCGGTATATCAAGGAGGTTCGTTTTACCAGACGAAAGACCTATGGGCGAAAGAAATATGATAAACTGCGGGTATTTTATAACATTTGTACCAATGGGTGCAGATAATACTATCGTTACTAAGCACTTCCCTGACTCCACGTCCCATACCTGAAGCGTCTTGTCCCAACTCCCCATCCGATACGGCGCGACGTCCGTCCGGTGTCAGGCCTACCGCTTTGACACTCCCCGTGTGTCCTTCCAGGGTGCGCAACCACTGCCCGGACTCCACGTCCCACACCCGCTGCATCTTGTCAGAACTCCCCGATACGGCACAACGTCCGTCCGGCGTCAGGCTTACCGCTCCGACCCCACCCGTGTGTCCTTCCAGGGTGCACAACTGCAATGACTCCACATCCCGCACTGGTAGCGTCCCGTCCCAAATCCTCCCCGATACCGCAGAGACAAATTCACTGTGTCCTTCCAGGGTGCGCAGGCACTGCCCGGACTCCACGTTCCACACCCTCAGCTCGCCCATACTCCCCGAAACGGCACAACGTCCGTCCGGCGTCAGGCTTACCGCTTCGACCCAACCCGTGTATCCTTTCAGGGTGTGCAGACACTGCCCTGACTCCACGTCCCACACCCGCAGCGTCTTGTCCCAACTCCCCGAAACGGCACGACGTCCGTCCGGCGTCAGGCTTACCGCAGTAACCATACCCGTGTGTCCTTCCAGGGTGCGCAGGCACTGCCCTGACTCTACGTTCCACACCCTCAGCACCCTCAGCGTCCCGTCCCTACTCCCCGAAACGGCACGACATCCGTTTGGCATCAGGCTTACCGCATGAACAGAACCCGTGTGTCCTTCCAGGGTGCGCAACCACTGCCCGGACTCCACGTCCCACACCCGCAGCGTACTGTCACCACTCCCCGAAACGGCACGACGTCCGTCCGGCGTCAGACTTACCGTTGAGACCTCTCTCGTGTGTCCTTCCAGGGTATGCAGGGTTCCCGGATGCGGGTTAAAAGGTGGGAGAGATGATTTGTTGTGCAGAATAGTTCTGGTTCCCATGTTATTCTCAATGATTTTACTTGCCGTATCATGCACAGATCCTGCGTTTGCCGAATTATACGCCTGCTGGATACAGAACAGGGGATGTGCCGCATATTTGACAAAGTTATGTGCCTCACTATTTACAAATTGTGAAAAGACCTTTAGTTTATGCAAACGTGTTGGATTGTTGATGATCCTCTGTGTGTCTGCATCAATCTCTTCATTTGTCCAGGGTCTTACGGATTCAATGACCTTTGGCAACGGTATATCCTTTGGTTCCGGCATCGGGTATTTCACCGGGTCTTGTGCATGGCGGTCGCGCGCATTGCTCCACCTCCGCGCATATTCAATGATTTCATCCGTGTATCGCCTTATTTCTTCCTCTCTTCTTTGTTCCGCTTCCCTTTCTGCCCTGCCTTCCGGAATCTCATGCATTGCCACGTCATAATCCTTCACAAGCTCATACGTCAGCCCCGCCTTGCATTTTGCCTCAATGAAGTTGAGGTCACAAAGCAATTCAATACATTCATCCCCCTTGTCAGCTTCGCCCAAATGGTGACAGAGGTATTGAAAGAAATAGCCGTCATCCGGCCCGGTGTGCCAGCCGCCGGGACACTGTTTGCGATAGGCGTCGAGCAGTGTATGGTGCAGGGTTTTTGGTTCGCCAGCCTTGCGGGTGGCAAAGTCGTACAGGAGGTCGTGCAGACGGAAGCGGCGCTCAACGGCCTTGCCAGATGGGGTGGTCTTCTGGTCGAGTTGGATGAGGGAGCGTTCAAAAAGGTTTATAATGAGATCCGTGGTGTCAAGATCGTCCAGGCGTCCGGTGTGCGCCCAAAGGGTGCGGACGGCGGCTTCGGGCACGGTGCGGTCGGTTGCAAAAACTGCCAGTTCAGCAAAACGGCGCTGCTCATCAGGCGGGAGTATGTCCACGCTCACCTGCATGGCGCGCCAGATGTTCTGGTGCTGTTCGTTGATTGCCTTACCGTCAGCAATCTTCTCCAGGTCTGCGCGCTTCAGGCGTTGCAGGATGGCGCCCCAGTCGCCGCCGCGCTTTTTCACCATGCCGCCGCACAGGGCAACGGCCAGCGGTAAGCATCCGCATTCCTTAACAACCTCGCGCGCCTCTTGCGGCAAGGCGGAACGCTCTACCTCCACTGCGTCGGCCAGGAGTTGCATGGCTTCGGTCTCGGTAAAGAGCGACACCTGCACACTCTCACCGTGCAGGGTATGAAGCACCCCGGCGTCACGGGTAGTAATCAATGCCCTGCAGCGCGCGCCGAGGACGTCAAACGCCTGGGCGTCGCGTGTATTCCAGACGTCATCCAGGACAAGGAGAACGGCCTTCTGTGCGAGGAGTTGCCGGAGTATCCCTTGTCCTTGCTCCACGGTCTTAAAATCATCCTGTCCGCCCAGGTACTTTGATACATCCCGATGAAGCTTGACCAAGTCCGGCTGCTGACCCACGGCTACCCAGAGAATGCCGTCGGGATAGGAGCGACGAATCTCGCGGTCACGGGCAAGGGCTGCCGCCAGCACTGATTTGCCGATCCCTCCCATACCTTGCATCCCCACGCGGGCGGTAGTTCCGGTAATGATCACCGGCTTTTGCAGATCCACCAGCAGGGCGTCCTTGACGCGGCGCAGGAGTTCCGGGCGTCCCAAAAAATGGGGCGGGAGGTTCGGCACGCCAAATAGACCACCCAGCGGCGGCTCAGTGCGGTGGAGGTTTTCGATAAGTTTGGCGAGTTGTGTCTGGTATTGGGCGTCGTCATGGAAGTCGTCGCAATGAAGCAGGGACAATTCACCGGGAAGGTGTTCCTCGACGTTACCCAAACGAAGGATGGGCACTACTATCTTGTCGAGTTCAAGCGCCCAGCGCCACTCCTGGCGGACATAGTCGGAGAGGGCAGCCCTGGGGCCGGCCACGAGGATAAGCCTGTTGCGTGCCCGTATGGCGTCGGCGATTTCCTGGTAGAAGGTAAGCTGCCTGCTCGGCATGTCTACCCGATCGAACCAGACATCAAAACCCGCCTTCTTCAAGTCATCATAAAGCCGACTGACAAACGGCTCGTCATCCCCGCGTGCGTATGAAAGAAATATCTTCGTCATTTTTCCCATACCTCCTGTTTGTTTATGCGAGTTATAGCATAACAATATCTATTTCTGCAATGCCAAATGATTTCAAGTTTCCCTTTCTTCCTGTAAGCCCTGAGGCTGTGAACTTAACGCCTTCGGCGGACTTTTACTCAACACACTCCATGGTATAGTTATTACACCCCGGACATCCAACCTTGGGCATGTATCCTTTATAATATTCCTTGTTGAATTTAGCCATCCCTATCCCTGCATCAACGACTGCTTCATTGACCAAAAGCTCAATTCCACAGATGGAACAACGGCAACTGTACTCCTTTGGTGGTGGGCCGAATGGCTCCTCCTCCATTCCTTTCATCACGATTGGGTTCTTTCTCTCTTTGCTCATACTTACCCCTTTTTATCTCTTCATGCTCATCATAAATCACCCCATAACGGGGATGCCATATCATACACACATCCATCTCCTTGCCACAATGTGGACAGACAAACGGGTCTTTCCCTGTACTCTCCTTGTATCTCTCCCTATAACTCTTCCGCCCTATTATCTTTATCGCCCCATTCGCTATCCTTTTCACTCTCGACAACGCCTTTCGCACTATCTCCTTCACCACTTCAAACGTCTTGGTCGCTTGCACTCCATAATATCTTATCCTCTTAAATCCTTTCGGAAGTATATGCTGGATCATCCTCCCTATAAACGTATACACATCCACTATCTCTGTCTCTACTTTCTCCGTCTTGTGCGACCTATAATGATATTTTACTCTCTCTCCATCATATCTATCTATCCTTCTTATCGATATCGGTGGACTCACCACATACTTCGCTAAATATCTCGCCAAACTCTCATACCGCCCGGGCACCTCCCCCTTCTGCACATTCGCTACAAATCCTCTCGGATAACTCTTATAACAATTATCCACTATCCTATCCACCTCTTCCGTATCCATTTCCTTTCGTATCATCTCCAATAAATACCACTGCCACTTCTTATGCAACATCGGATACGGTAAATACTCCAAATGTTCCCACTCCACGCTCTTCTTGTCCATTCCTCCGCTCGTTGCTATGATATGCAAGTGCGGATTATAATGCCCATTTCTCCCATGCGTCTGCAATACTACTATATACCCCCCTTCTATCTCCTTCCGGCTCACTTTGCTAAAAAAATCATCCATACACTTCACTCCACTCACCATCAGCTTACCAAACAACTTCTCCTCATTATTATAAAACGTCTTCCTTAATTTCTCCGGTATCGTCAATACTATATGTCTATAGATCACCCCTTCGTGCAACTTCTCGCTTACCTGACTCACCCACTCATCCACATACACCTTCCCGCATCTCAAACACAACGTACTCTTGCAACTCATTGATACCACTCTACTTCCCTGCCCGCAACCAAAACATAAATATCCTATATACCCCATCTCTTCTGGGTTGCCACAGTTTATCATCTTCTTTGCCTGTTCTTCATAATACGGCTCACTATACCTTGGATATACCTTCTTAAATCCTTCCCAATGGTCGTTAAATATCTGCTTGAATACATTCCATCCTTTTATCTCTTTAGCTTCCATATTAACTGCCATTGTATACTCTTCTCTATCTTATTACCACCATTACCCTTACAACCACACCTCCCGCAAACCCGCTTAAATAAAATGAAAATTCCTATACAATCAAATTACCTGATATTGTGCGATATATTCTGTGCAAATCGTAAAATTTATTACCTCAATCCAGCGGTAAGAGAAGAGATTGCTTCGCCTCCGGCTCGCAATGACAAGATAAAAAAGGCAACGACAAGATAAAAGACGCAACGACAAAAGAGGCTGTATGCAATGACTCAATACGCACGTTATTGCGAGGGCGAAAGCCCGAAGCAATCTTTCCAAAAACGCCATTCCGGGCGAATCAGCGAGGAATCTCATGGGTTTGCTTCGCTTCCGCTCGCAATGGTAATATGAAAAAAGAAGGTGGATTCGGCGTAAAAAACGACGCCTTAATCCACCCTACCTCACTTACTGTATTTTGGTGGTTTGATATTTATAACAATTCGCCCAATTTCTTTGATTTCAAGGTAGCGGCTTCTACGGCGTTTATAACAGCGGATTTGAATCCATAGTCTTCTAATTTGCTTAATCCCTCGATAGTAGTTCCTCCTGGTGACGTCACGGCATCCTTTAATTGAGCAGGGTGTTGTCCTGTTTCCAATACCATCTTTGCAGACCCCATTACAGTTTGCGCCGCAAGGACGGTAGCCACGTCTCTTGGCAAACCCATCTTGACTCCCCCATCAGACAATGCCTCGATAAACATATATACATACGCAGGACCGCTTCCGCTCAGACCTGTTACGGCATCAAGATACTTCTCATCCAGCCGGAATACCTTTCCAACGGCATTAAATAAATCATGAACCAACTGCCCATCGGCATCGGTTGCAGACTTGCCCAGGGCAAAGGCAGTGGCTGATACACCTATTAAACATGGAGTATTTGGCATTACACGGATGATTCGAACACCTGCCTGTAGTCTGGATTCAATAAATTGTATCGGTATACCTGCTGCTATGGACACCACTAAATGGCGTCTGGTAATATCATTCTTTAGCTGGTCAAGCACTTCGCCCATCATTTGCGGCTTAACGGCTAATACGACAACATCGGCAAAGGATGCAACGTCTTTGTTGTTTTGGGTGGTCTTTATACTGATCTCTTTAGTCAACATTTTGCATCGTTCTACAACCACATCACTAACCATGATATTGCCGGCTTCACTCAATTTTGCATTAATGATGCCCTTGCAGAGCGCTTCTCCCATCTTCCCGCCGCCGATAAATCCGATCTTTTCTTTTAGCATACGATACCGTTCCTTTTTAAATAATTATTAGAGGATGCAGGGGTTGAAGATTTTCAACCCCTACATTAAATTAGTGTTAAACAAGCTTCGGCTTTTCGTGGATTATATCCTTATTTTTACATACGTCAAGGACGGAATACAGCGACTGGAAACAGTTGTATCAGTAAAAGTTGCTTTGACACTTTTACTATATTCACATATAATTTCTGAAGTAATTATTGTTTGAGATATCAAATCGGCTGTCTTTAGGCGCTTTCTTATTTGTACAACCGAAGCGGTTACGCACCAATAGGTGCTTATAAAAATATTTTGACATTTTTAGCAAAAAAATGTAGCGCCGATCCCTTGTGGTCTGCCAATGGTGGGGGATAAACCACCCGCGCTACGGATTCCGACTCGTTCGGGTTAGGGTATTTCATTAAAAATAAAATATAATGAGGAGATTGCATGGATCAGAAGGAAGAGAAGGGATACACCACTTACCAACAAAAGGTTATCAGGCGTTTTTATGAGAACAAAGACCTTCGCCTAATACAAAAGTTGGGAGAGTTAGTATCAAATTTGTATGTGGAAACGAATGAAAAAAAGCGGGAATCCGGATGGAAGAAGATAAAGGAAATACTTATCGACCTAAAGGTGCATCCGCATGAGGTTGAATTTCTGACCAAGGATAAAAATCTTGTCGTAATTTCCAAAAAATTGGCAGAGATGTTTTAATGTGAAGCGTTTGCTGCAGCAAGAGGCAGGGGGGATAAACCCATAAGCGCTAACTTGTTTTTGCTATTTTTTTATCAGGTTGGGATAGTGCTATTATTTTTTATGAGGATAAGAAAACCTCATAATTCGAAATTCCTTGTTCGATATTCGTTATTCAATACACGGTTAAATTGATCCGTCATTTTAAGTTAGCGCTTATGGGG
>JANLHY010000538.1 GCA_024653795.1 Candidatus Brocadiaceae bacterium
TTTTTAGACGCATGGCAATGCGTCTCTACATAAATAAATTTGCAGGGTTATTTTTGTCTAATTCCCACTTCAAGGGGTTATTGATGATATATTCCCTGATTTTCATCAGGGATTTTTCATTACGGATAATATGGTCATAAAATCTTGACTGCCACGAAAAATCGTACCACACGCGGTGGATACGCTTTGTTGTTGCAGATTTGAATCCCCTGATTATAGATGACAAATTGTTTGCCTGCAGACCAAATTTATTATCATACGATTCACCCTTTTGTGTGTTTCCGTGTGGTTCGTTATTATTTATGATGACAATGCCATGCAAATGGTTAGGCATAATAATCCATGCATCCAGGGAAACATTTTTACGAATCTGCGGCGTTTTTTGCCATTCATCCGCTACAATTTCTCCGATGGCTGACAACCGCACCTTTTCATCAATCACATCACCGAAGAGGCATTTCTTGTCTTGCGTACAAATAGTCACAAAATAATATCCGTCCTTGGAATAATCCCAGTCTTTTAACCGTGTGGATTCGATACGATATTTATCCTTGTACAGGGTCATAATATATTTCCCTGCGTGCAATGCCTGTTCATGATTTCTGTTATGTGTGTTTACATTGGGAGACGCACAGCAGTGCGTCTCTACATACCGCGCAACTTTTTAACCTCCCGCTCCAATTCCCTCATCCTGATTTCTCGCTGGATGGTCACCTTCCTGAATTGTTCCAGGTCGTTTATCTTCTGTTCGAGTTTTTCTTCCATCTTCTTGCGTTCCGTAATGTCCCTGATAATACCCACTGCCTGCCATTTTCCCCGTATTTTCATGGCAGACACAGACAGTTCCACAGGAAATTCAGCATCACCCCTGCGCAAAGCAAAAAACCCGACGGTCTTACCAACAATAGGACCTGTTCCAGTTTGAAAAAATAACCTCAAACCCTGGATTGCCTTTTCGCGGTACCTCTCCGGCACAATAAGTGAATGCATATCCTTGCCCATTGCTTCGCTGGCAGGGTATCCAAACATCTCCTCTGCCTTCTTATTCCAGAAATTAACGATACCGTGCGCTTCCATACATATAATGGCATCAGATGCCGTCTCCGTAAGTAACCTGAAATGCTCCTCACTTTCCCTGAACTTCTCCATCATCACCTGAAGCTCCTTTGTTCCCTCATCGATTATTCTGACGAAACGTCTGGAAAATATAAGAGTAAAAGTTATACTGCAAGCTGCGAGTATAACTGTGCTTAAAAACATAACATTCCATGCCTTTCTCGACCTCATTTTCAATATATTCAATGCCTCACTGTACTCCTGATCCCTCAACTCATGCCATTTTTCAAGTTTTCTTATTATTGGGAACCCCCAAATGTAGTCCATTTCTTCCATAAGTCTCGCAGCTTCTATATTCCCGACAGGATTGCGAATCATAAATATCTTATGGGATATCTTTTTTATATGATGCCATGAGGAACATACTTCTTTTAATATTTCACTTTCATCCGCAGTTATATTAATGTTCGTTGTGTCTTTCAAAGCATCAAGGTACTTTTCCAAATTCTTACTGCATAATTTATAATCACTGATATATTTTCTCTTTCCTGTAATAATATAATCGTTGATGGGCATTAATATTTCTGATAGAGCAATCTGCAAGCGACTAATATCCTTTGTCTTCTCCCATAAAGCTTTGACACGCTGGGTTGTATTAAGGACTATATGCCGATTATACATGGCAACCAGTCCCACTACGGTAAGGAATGTAACGATTATTGCCAAAAAGGCAATGATGAGTTTTGTTTGAATATTTGATTTAAAAATCATAGGTATTGACCTTTGTTATTTACAATAAATGTTATGCGTAAACCGACATATTTATGTAGAGACGCATTGATATGCGTCTCCATGTGCAAGGTGCAACACGCCATGTGCATTTCTGTTTTTAGACGCATATCAATGCGTCTCTACGTGCGGCGATGCCATGTGTGTTTCTGATTTTAGACGCATGCAATGCGTCTCTACAATGGTCATTTCTCGAATTTCTCCAGCTTATCCCTCAACTCCTTCATCCTGATTTCCCGCTGGATGGTGGCCTTCTTGAATCGTTCCAGCTCTTCTACCTGCTGTTTCAACCTCTCCTCGGCCTGCTTTCGTTCCGTGATGTCCCTGACAATACCCGTCGCCTGCCACTCCCCTCGTATCCGCATTGCAGAAATGGAAAGGGCGATGGGGAATTCTGTGCCGTCTTTGCGCAATGCAGAAAGTTCAACGGTTTTTCCAACAATCGGGCCTGCCCCGGTACGGGAAAAGGTCTTCAAGCCATCGCATGCCTTTTCTCGATACCTTTCGGGAACAATTATTTTATGCAGGTCATTCCCTATCATTTCAGCGGGAGGATAACCGAATATCTCCTCTGCCTTTTTATTCCAACCACTAATTTTTCCAGTATACTCCAGGCAGACAATTGCATCTTGTGCAGTTTCCAGTATGGTTTTGTACCGTTCCTCGCTCGCCTTCAGCATTTCATCTGCCAGCCTGCGCTCCCGCCGCATTACAGCCTCACGCAACTCCCGTTCGATGGCGGCAGGCAGTCGCGTAAGATTTCCTTTCAGAATGTAGTCATGCGCGCCGGCATTCATAGAGGAGACGGCTTCTACGTCTCCTATTGTGCCTGTTACAATAATAAAAGGCATATCAAGCCCTCTTTCCTTCACGAATGCCAGCGCTTCAGGGCCGCTAAAGTGTGGCAGTCTGTAATCACAAAGGATGACGTCCCATTTTGTTTTGTCAAGCGCAGATTGCATTGCCGCCCTGGTTTCTACGCGTTCATAGATTGGCTCATAGCCGCCGCGCCGCAGTTCTCTTATCATCAACAGTGAGTCGTCTTCTGAATCCTCAACAATTAATACCTGAAGTGGTGTAGTCATTGAATAGTACCTTCAAATGTTTATAAAAATATTCATTGCGTCTTTACGTGTGATACACCATGTGCATTTCCGTGTAGAGACGCATTGCATGCGTCTCTTTGTGCGGCGACACCATGTGTATTTCCGTTTTTAGACGCATGCAATGCGTCTCTACATGGGACGCAATACATTCAAAACCAGCCAATATACTCCCAGTGTCTGTACTGCCTCGGCAAATTCGACAAAATCCACCGGTTTCTGTATGTAGCTATTAGCGCCAAGTTTGTAACTCTCAACCAGGTCACGCTCCTCCATAGAGGATGTTAGGATGACCACGGGCAGGAATTTTGTCCGCTCATCGGCGCGTATGCGTTTCAGCACTTCCAGTCCGTCAATTTTGGGCATTCTTAAATCCAGGAGAATGACTTCTGGCATAATGCTTAAATCCCTCCCTGCATATGCGCCTGTGCCAAAGAGGTAATCCAGCGCCTCTTCCCCATTATTCGCCAGCACGATCTCATTCAGAATATTGGCTTTCTTGAGCGCACGCACAGTCAGCGCCTGGTCGTCCGGGTTGTCCTCCACCAGCAGGATATATTTTTTGTTCATAGCGGTTCTCCATTTCAGATTTCAGATTTCAGATTTCAGATTTCAGATTTGCGATCTCACATCTGAAATCGCACATTCTTCTTTGCTGTGTTTATGCTTGTAACAAAAATAGCCACAAGCTCATTAGACTCATCCGTGAGTAACTTTAAGAGGTTTGTTTTTACAATTTCCATTTCATCGAGTATTTCAAGCCAGTAAAGTGACTCATCGGCTTCTTCCAGGACAATGCCAAGTTTTGCAATGAAGTCAGCTTTTGAACGTGCCCGGCAAACAGCGCGATAATTCGCACTTACCGAAGTCCCTGCTCGAAATAGTTGATTTCCGATGAGTCGCCCTTCTCGAGTGTCAGGAAGTTGTCTGCATAGGTTAATTACCTGTTTAGCAAACTCTTTAGTTCGGCTCTTCATCTGTTCTTGGTTCATTAGTATTCTCCAACATTTTAGATTTCAGATTTCAGATTTTAGATTTCAGATTTGCGATCTTACATCTGAAATCTCACATCAGATATCTCACATCGTAAAATAAAACGTCGCCCCTTTTTCCACAGCGCCTTCTCCCCATATACGCCCGCCGTGGCGGTGAATGATGCGGTTTGCGATAGCAAGACCAATACCGATTCCCGGGAACTCCGCTTCCGTGTGCAGGCGCTGGAATGCCACGAAGAGTTTATCGGCATAGGCCATGTTGAAGCCGGCGCCGTCGTCGCGCACAAAATACACGGGCTTGCCCTCTTGCAGTGTAACGCCGAGTTCTATCCGCGCGCGCGGGCGCTTCCCTGTAAACTTCCATGCATTGCCGAGCAGATTTTCAAGCGCTATCCGAAGCAGCCGCGCGTCTCCCTGGACGGTTATGCCGGGCGCTACGACAAACTCCGCCTGACGTTCCGGCTGCGTACCCTGAAGTTCCGCTGCAATCATCTGCGCCAGTGCGCTTAAGTCTACTGTCTCAATTTTCATCTCGTCCCGGGTGACGCGGGACAGCCTGAGCATATCATCAATAAGTTTCCCCATGTGCTGGGCTGCTGCGCGCAGACGCTGGAGGTAGTCTTTGCCCTGTTCATTCAATTTGTCGGCATAATCCTCCAGCAATGCCTGGCTGAAGCCGTCTACGCTTCTGAGCGGGGCCCGCAGATCATGTGAAACGGCGTAGCTGAATGACTCGATTTCCTTCTTCATAAATTCGAGTTCGGCAGTCCGGCGCTCCAACTCTTCATTGGTAGAACGCAACTCCTCGTTGCTCGCCTCCATTTCCTCGGATGATGCCTGTAGCTCTTCATTGCTGACGCGGACATCAGCCAATAATTTCTTAACGCGGTCCAGTGTAAAGTAGATTCGGTTCGCCAGGTGAAATCGCTGTTTTCCAATTCCGTGCATTGCCTCTGCAACCTTTTCCTCCCATGGCTGTTTATCAATACGGACGATGTCTCTTGCCCCCCGGATAACGTTAATGTTCGGGATGTTTCTGACGGTGCGCAGGGGGATACTCACGCTTTTCACATCGCCAAGGGTCGTGGGACGGGTCTTAATATCACGGAACTTTTTCATTTTTGTTGGCCGCACATCATGCGGCGTCTTAATCTTCCTCACGTCTTATCCTCCTTTAAAAAGGTGTGCCCCATTGTCTGGGCGTATTTTGATACACATAGTTCGAATTAGGTTGCCTTCGGCAACGACTTTATTCTGTTGTCGATGTTAATGTAGAGACGCATTGCATGCGTCTCTATTTTGTCAACCCTTTTTAAACGCGCAGCAGTTTTTAGACGCACAGCAGTGCGTCTCTACAAAAACATTGAATTTCTTATACAACTAAATTTATGGTCCGTCAGTATTTTTTCGTACCAGGGCTACGATCTTCCCAGCAATCTCAGAGAGGGGCAAGACGTAATCAATAACCCCCGTGTCAATGGCTGTCTTTGGCATAGCAAAGCAAAACGATGTTTGCTCATCCTGAGCGATAGTCAATCCTCCGTTTTCTTTGATTTCCCTGCAACCACTGGCGCCGTCACTGCCTGTGCCTGAAAGTACTACCCCAATCACACCGCGCCCGAAAGTGTGCGCCGCAGAGGAAAACAGCACATCTGCGGATGGCCGCACGTAATTTACCGGCGGCTCCATGCCCAGAATGAGACGCTCATTATTGACACGAAGATGCTGCCCCGGTACGGCTACGTATGCCACTCCTTCCTCCATAGGCATCCCGTCCTTTGCCAGGCACACTTGCAGAGTGGAATGAATGCCCAGGTACTCTGGTAGCCGGGTCTGCGACGTACTCCGCAGGTGTTGTACGATAAGAACCGCTGCGGGCAGATCGGAGGGCAGGCGGGATAACACCTGTACCAGGGCGTCAATACCCCCTGCCGACGCGGCAATAACGACAACCCTTCGAGCCCTTTTTTCTATACCCATCCACACAATACAGTATCCGATCCATTCAAGTTATTCCCCCTTAATAAAGGGGGATTTAGGGGGTTGTGTTTTTCCTGGCAATTTTACAACCCCCTCACCCCCTTTTCTAAGGGGGATTTTTTACGGTTCGCACCCGCAAACCCGCTTAACTAAAATAAAAATTCCTATACAATCAAGTTATTTCTTTTGAAATAACTTTGCCTTGATATCAATACAAGAAAAAAGTGCCGCAGTTTCTCCCATCGGCGTCTCGGATTTGCCCAGCAGGAGAAAGCCCTCCTTTCTCAGCCCATCATGGAAGCCTTTTAACACCCGGTTTTGCAACGCAGGGTTAAAGTAGATAAGCACGTTGCGGCAGACTGCAAGATCCAGGTCGTAAAAAGGCGGGTCGCAAACCAGGTTGTGCTCCCCGAAAGCCACCAATTGTTTGAACGCCTGTGTAGCATGGAAATTATTACCTTTAGGGACAAAATATCTGTCCAGCCATGCAGGCTGAATACCTGTAACTTCCTTTGCGGTAAAGACCCCGTTCCGGGCGCGGTTCAATGCCTCAACGTCAATATCGGTAGCATGGATAGTGATGTTCCACTGGCTGATTATTTGACCAAGCGTCTCCAACAAGAGCAATGCGACTGAGTATGGCTCTTCTCCGGTGGCACACCCTGCGCTCCAAATACGGAGACACTGCCCTTTTCCCGCGCCTCTGCTGATGAGTGCAGGTAATACCACATTTCTTAAAGTCCCGAAGGCAACTTCATCGCGAAAGAAGCTGGTGACATTGATGAGAAGGTCGTTGAAGAGCTTATCGTACTCGACAGGGCAGTGGTCCAGAATACGTGCGTAGTCATCATATGTCTTGACCCCGCGAGCGCCTAAACGTCGGCACAGACGACGGGTCAGGGTAGTTTCCTTGTATTCCCGAAAGTCTAAGCCACGTTCCCGATAAATCTTCTCCATAAGGATATGCAGTTCCTTGCGACCATCGGACATATCAGTTTTCTCGAGACGATATAATCTTTGCTACCATTTTCAAAAACAAAAACCCCCCGGTCGCTGAACCACGCATACGTGGTCTTGTGAAACCGGGGTTTATGAAAGTAATCCCGGGTATTAAACTCTTAAAGCAATTTTCCGATGGGGCCCAGGTCGATGTTAAGGTCTTCTGACTTTAAACCAAACTGGGACTTGAGTTCTTCCATTTTTTCTGCCAGCTTCATGAAAGTAGTCCCAAGGTTGTTTACCTCTTCCCTGGTTAATGTCCCGCTATCGATGCGCCTGATGGCCTGACGTTCGAGGAGTTCACGTAATAATTCGATAATGGTCAGCACTAATTTTGCGAGCCCCTTGCTCACGTCTTCCTGATTGATATTTATATGATTTGGCAGAACACTCTTTTTCTCAGACATGATACGGCTGAATATATCTGGCGTATCTGTTTCAATCGCAGGCATAAATACCTCCGTTAATTCAAAATTTTTATACACAGTAAAAAAAATGACACTAGAGTAGGGTGGATTAAGGAGTCGTCTTTTGCGCCAAATCCACCAACAACATCCTGGAAATGGTGGATTCGCTTCCGCTTAATCCACCCTACACAAACTGGTGTGTCGGTTTCAATGTTTGGCATGTATCCTCCAAGTATAGTATTGATACGAAAATACCCCTCACCCAGACACTCTCCCACAAGGGGCGAGGGAACTTTCCCTCCCTTGATGGGAGGATTAAGGGGGATTGAGAGATTGGTAACAGTTTAGTTTTTTGAAAAATTCCAGTAATAATGTGGCTATTATAGTATTACCTTGTAAAAACTTCTTTTCCCCATTTTCATGAGGACAAGTTTTTGTAAATTTTTGTTCATTAAAAACCACTAAACCTGTACTGAGCTTGTCGAAGTATACGAAGCGCTAAAAGAAAATGGTTATATAGCTGAATGGTTAAATGGTTGAAAGACAATCTGCCATTTAACCGTATAACCATTTTCTTTTTAGCCATTCAGCACCGAGTAACTCTTTTTGGTTGCGGCTACGCTGCTCTAGGCAATGTAGCGGCAATTCATGAATTGCCGCTACATATTGTCGCTCATGGCTGGTTCAATCTTGCAGATTGAACCATATGTTTCGAATTGGCCATAGGATTTGAACTCTGCAATGAGACAAAACTATGCCAACTGTTTCGGTTCAATCTGCAAGATTGAACCAGCTAAATCTCAAATCGTAAATATTTGCTAATAGTGTCAAAATAATTTTGGGAAGATACTATTACGCTTTTTTATTGCGTTAACTCATGACGAAATAGTTATACTATTTTTTTGAACTCGAGTATTTCTATACGTTTTTTTATCGCCTCTAGCTCATCCGCATTTTGTGCCGTATTCAACCCGGAATTGAAATCCTTATCTGTTGCCCAGAAGTCCAGCCCAATTTCCTTTGCCTTTTCTACCGAGCAAATCACGAGACGTATCTGTATGGTCAGGAGTTCGATGTCAACGAGCTTGATCTTAATATCCCCTGCAATGACCAGTCCTTTGTCGAGGATTCGTTCCAATACATCGGCGAGCGTTGCTGAGTTAGTCGACTGTTTTATAGCTGTACGTTGTCTTTCCATTTATATCTACCTTTCTTAGGCACTTACAAAAAATATTTTGATACTTTTAGAAAAATTTACGATTTACGATCCACCCCCTGCACCCCCGCCAGCGGGGGACATCTTTTTATCCCCCTTTGGAGGGGGATAAAGGAGGAGGAAAATCCCAAATCGTAAATCGTTCGACTGAGCTCACGACGAAGTCTAAAATTGTAAATTCCCCTTCAAGGACTCTTCCGACTTCGGGTTAGGGTATTGTGATAACTGGTTTATACCTGCCTGTCTTGCAGTTTCCACAGATGTTAATAATGCCCTTAGCCCAATGTAAATCAGGTCAATGTTCGCCACTGATATCGTGATATCGCCGTGGACTACCACGCCTGTATTCAGTATACGATCGAGTGTTTCGCAAAGAGAGATGCGCTGACCTTCCAGTAATGGAGGGATTTCAAAATCACCTGTTCTTTCTTCTTCCAGTACCTCTCCGCCTCCGGAAGTAGAAAACGGCGAGGGTTGAAACCCATCCTCTCCCATACCCTCCCCCATTATGGAGGAAGGCTGGGGAGGATGCGTTTCCGGAGGAGGAATGAGAAAGAAACGTTCCCGTATCATAAGGTATACTTTATACGGCAAGCGCAACAATTTTTTAAAAGCATCCATACAAAGAATCCCCTGAATAGTGTTTTCATTGATTGTGCATAACATTTTACAAACACCCTTTGCCTACTCATTTTTCGCAGAAAGAGCAATAAATTAGGCTGCCTTCGGCAGCGACTTTTAAAGCTCCCCTCTAGAAAGAGGGGCTGGGGGTGTGTTACGGCAAATTTACACACCCCTTTATCCCCTCTTTTTAGAGGGGAATTATAAAAGATTAAAATTCCTAAACATTAAATTAGGTTGGGTTTTAAAAAACAAAACCCAACGACTTTTAGTTTTTACCCACCCCTTAGTCCCCTCCCAGGAGGGGATTTAGGGGTGGGTTTCCTCCCCAAGAGGGGACTCCTCAAATCACAACTCGGCGCGAACCTCCCCATACAATCCACTGCCAAAATTTTCTAGGGCCTTTACTCCACACACCTCTTTCTCTTGTTTATGAATGACGTACGGGGTTCCCACAGGAAACAGGCGCTTAAAGTTATCGAATATCTTTCTTTCGTATGCAATTCTATTGATGCACAGCGCGCATCCGGCATCTGTCACGCTACTTGGTGAAGGGGGGGGGTGCGCCATATTCAGTATCATTTGACTCATCGGAATTTTAAGCTTCCTTAGAGCCTCTACAAGGCCACTCGTCTCATGGTAAGCCATTTCAGTGGGAATGGCGATAGGAATAAAGAGCGACTTTTCACTGTCACGGAGCAGGGTCAAAAGCTTTTTAACCTTTTTTGACAGATCGACCAGAAAGGCCGAAAGTTTCAGCATACGAAAGATATTTTTATATTTTAAAAAAAGGTTAAAAAAGAATTTCAACCAGTCGAGCACCAGTTCCGGCATTTCGAGGAACCGTATCAGATGCCCTGTAGGCGCCGTATCCAAAATAAACAAGTCGAACTGCCCTTTATCCAGATAATCAATAATCGTGGTAACGGCCATAACCTCGTCTATGCCAGGCGGGGTCATATCTATAAACGATTCCATGATCTCTTTCTCGAATACCACATTTATAGCTGCGTCCCTTTTTACAAATGCGGTCATAAGGTCATTAATTTCTTCTGAATAAAGGCTCTTTAATTTCTCATATTCTCTTTCAGCATCCATTTCCTGCACATAAAGATTATTTTTAAGGGATAGAACGCCATCTCCAACAACCACACCCAAACAATCGGAAAGGGAATGGGCAGGATCAGTTGAGAATAGCAAAACACGCTTTTCGTTGTAGATATCTGACAGTGACAACGCTGCTGCGCTGGCAATGGTCGTCTTACCCACGCCTCCCTTGCCGCCAAACATCAGGAATTCTATAGTGGCTTTTGGTACAGGAAGGCGGTTTCTTTCATGAGGAAATGACCCTGAATCCTCCTTTTCTAAAGGTGGAGTGGTGGGAATTGCGGAGTGGAGGGGCTCATTTGGTAACAGTTCACCCCCTCCCCTAACCCCTCCCACCAGGGGCGGGGAATACTCATTGTCCCCTTGTATTCCTCCCCCTGTCCCCCTCACTGAGGGGGAGA
>JANLHY010000578.1 GCA_024653795.1 Candidatus Brocadiaceae bacterium
CCGGACGTGGGTTTTTTTAAATTGGAGACCTCTCCCACAACCCATAGATTAAAATAATCCTGTTCGAGTGAACTACGAATCCTTCGGGTGAGTTCAGAGATTGTGAGTATCTTGTTAGGATTTTGGATTTCGGATTTTGGATTTCGGATTTTGGATTTGGGAAGTATTCTTGCGAAATTCATTCAATCACCCTCTTTGATTTCAATCCTTTTTATGCTATCAGCCCTTCCCGTTTGGCCATCAACAACAATCTTTACACCATTTATGCGAACATCCTTTTCCGCCACGTCAAATCGGGTTGGCATCTGCGTCACAATAGCCTTTAAAACACATTCGATCTTTCTTCCGAGAATGGACTCGTGAGGACCCGTCATCCCCAAATCGCTGATAAAGGCCGATCCTTTAGGTAAAACCCTTTCATCTGCAGTAGGCACGTGGGTATGCGTGCCGACAACGGCGCTTACCTTACCATCCAAATACCATCCCATTGCAATCTTTTCAGAAGTCGCCTCTCCATGCATATCCACAAAAATGACGTTCGTCTCCCTCGAGATATTCTTCAGAATCTCATCAACTGCCCGGAAAGGACAATCTATGGGTTTCATAAACACCCGGCCCAGTAAATTAATCACACCGATCGGTTCTCCCCGCCTGGATTTTGCTACAACATAGCCTTTTCCAATGGCTAACGGTGAATAATTCGCCGGTCTAAGGATGTTTTTGTTCGTTTCCAAGGCATGCAGAACTTCTTTTTTATCCCAAACATGATCGCCGGTGGTTATAACGTCAATGCCATAAGAAAACAATTCCGCAGCTATATCCTCTGTGATGCCGGCGCCCGCCGCCGCATTTTCTCCATTAGCAATACAGAAGTGTATATCTTCTCTATCGATAAATGGTTTTAACTTATCTTTTAATATAATGCGTCCCGGCTTTCCTACGATATCACCAATGACCATGACGTTGATTTTCATTAAGAATTCTTTCTATAAATATGCTTAAATTTTTCTTTCAAACGTCTTTCAACGTCAGACGGAACAAATTGACTCATACTTCCTCCCAGGCTCACAACTTCCCGAATTAACGTTGAATTCAGGAACGAATATTGTTCGCTGGTCATGACAAATACCGTCTCTACTTCTTTACTCAGGGCTCGATTTGTCAATGCCCTTTGAAACTCATATTCAAAATCAGATACCGTCCGTATACCTCGCAATATAATATTTGTCTGCTGTTTTTTGAGATAATCCACCAGCATACCGTCAAAACAATCCACTTCAACATTCTTTAATTCTTTAACGTGATCCCTGATCATTTCCATGCGCTCTTTGACGGAAAACAGGGTCTCTTTCAATGGATTGCGTCCCACCGAAACTATTAAAGTATCGAATATAATACTGCCCCTTTTGATTACGTCGAGGTGACCATTCGTAACGGGGTCAAATGTGCCTGGATATACAGCTTTTTTCATTATTTGATTATGCCTTAAAACCAAAACCGCCTGGGCGTTGTTCTCTGTAAACCTTTCGGCGTTATATCGAACCTGTATGAATTATCGTTTCTGATCGGATCCAGCTCGAGCGTAAGACTACCCACCCAATCATGGAAATACCGGGATAATACAAGATTTGTTTTAAGATTTTTGGGTTTGGTTTCTATGTTTCCACCTTCAACTTTCGTCAGGGACTTCAAGTCGTACTTTTCCCCTGCCGTCACACTCCACTTTTCACTGATCTTGTAATCTGCTGCCAAGATAATGGTTGAACTAATATCTCTGATAAATCTATGGCCGATGAAATACTGCCAATCGGGAGGATTATAAATCTCAAAGCCTGAGCTGAGAACATCGAATTCGAGTTCTTCCGTATTGAACTCATTCCGTTCAGAAACAAATGCAACAATATCTGTAAGCTGTGATCGGAAATCTATATTCACAAAGTCATCTTCTCTAATAATAAACCCATTTATACCATCATTATAAATACCGGCATTTGTAGGGAACATATAATAATCTACATTAAATATAATAAAATCTACCGTTTTTTCAAAACCAGGTTCTCCTCGTTTTGTCTTGAACATATTTTTTACACCTATCGCTGCAACCTGGGAAGTATCCAAGGCATCG
>JANLHY010000587.1 GCA_024653795.1 Candidatus Brocadiaceae bacterium
CGCAGCCGACAATTCCACTGATGGACTGGTTCTCGCCATGCCAGGAATCATAGCACCTTTCTCCCAATATGTCTAGTTATTTACGGGACACCACACTAGTTCTTGTGCAGCCTTGATTTTTGCCTCTGTCCAGGGATAGGGTTTTCCACAATTTTGACAAAATTTAGGAATATTATAGCTACATAAATTTAATACACCTTTGATGTGGTATTTACTACGAATATCATTTTTACAACTTTACAACGTTGACAATTAGTGATTGTAGACGCCCCGCATATATCGCAAAAATTCATATTACACTCAGAATTAGATTTTGTCATACTATTAACCCTACAACGCCATTTGTCAAATTTCATGGCGTTGTAGGGTTAATTATATGCCCATTTAAACAAATTTGGGCTATATCATACCAACCTTCTCGTCCTGGCCAACCTTCTTCTTTCATGCCCTTTCTCCCTCTACAATCCTAATTTCCTCTTCCATCAACCCATACAATTCATACACAAGCTGGTCAATCTGGCGGTCGGTGGCGTCTATCTGGCGCTGGATAGCGGTCTTTTCGTGGTCTGTCCTTGCAGATGCTAATTGCTTGTGCAGTTCAAGCATCTGGTTAACAAGAGCTACCATCTGGTCATAGCGGGCTTTGTCAGATGGATCCTGAAAATTGATAGTACGAATAGGAAGTTGTTCTACATGATATTTCTTAACTTGAGCCAGTGCCTCACCTTTTTCAGGGTTCATGAAACTATAGACAAATAAAAATAGCTTGGAATTTATAATACCGATTGCATAACGAAGATCGTAATTCAAGTTCTTCGGCAGTATAATGTGCAAATTATCACGTGCAATAAAATTATTATTTATTAAAGTCGCAATGATTGAGTCACCTGTCTGGCGAACCACAATTTTTAATGGTGCTGTGAATATTGAAGAATCACGAGGCGCGGCGAGCCAATGACCATATTGTATCCAATAATCATAGTTCCAAAGGTTTTCGTACCTTTGAATAAGACTACCACGTAAGAGAGGAGACCATGTTTTATCAGGAGCGGCACCTTCTTTAACAAAGGGCTTTTTTCCCATTATTTCATTAGTTTGAGGCGGATTCCCCTTACCTTTTTCAAATGGTTTTACTCCATTGTATACTTTGCAAATATTTAAAAGCTGAGATGAAGTGTCTTGAATTTTACGGAACAAAATCTGAGATCCATGAGGAACAATAATATTAATAGAATCACCATTGCGAGGAATAAATTTACCCGATAAGTTATGCATAGATTGGATTTGCCCATTTCTCAAGGCCATCGGCCACGTACCAGTCGCGATGCCAGTCAAGCAGATATGTATAAGCGCCTAAGAGAAAAGAGCCGGAGCCGCAGGCAGGGTCGAGGATTTTTAGTTTCGATACAGATTTTGGATTTTGGGGATTAACAACCCCCGCACCCCCTTTACTAAGGGGGATTTTTATGCGTTCATCATTCTGTAATCCACATTCAAGGAGTTTTCCCACGGTGTTTTTTACGATGTAATCCACGATATACGTCGGTGTGTAGTAAACCCCGCCTGCCTTTCTGCCCTCCGGCTTCTCTTCCACCACTGTGCGGTGACCAGCCGTAAGGCGGATTACCTTCCCCAAAAATTGCTCATAGACCTGTCCAAGGATATTTGGGGAAATAACGGAGAATTCATAAGGACTATCGGGATAATATAAGTTTTTGATGATATTCTTCAGCACACTATCATCTACGGTTACGTTGAGTGTGAGGGTATCGGGAGATTCTGCCCTGCTTTTGTCCTTTTGAAAATGAAACAGACCGGAGTTATACCGTTCATCGGCGCGATGGAACATCTCGCAGAGACGCGCATACACACGGTCGCCGTTCTGTAAGGCCATGAGCCGACCATATTTTTCGATGCCGCGGTCCTCGCAGATGCGCAGGAAGACGATGCGGTCGATGGTGCGCTGGACGGTAAAGTTCAAGTCGTACTGGGTTAAGTCGGGATTCCGCAGCGCCAGATTGCGGGCAATCGTGTCACGCCAGGATTCGATCTCTTTCAGAAATGCATCATCAACCGATGCCGTACCTTTTTTGACCTTACTCGACTCGGCATACCTGTCAAAAGAACCTTTTAAGACCGCATCGCGCAAAAAAATCTGGGAAATCTCATCCCAACGCTGTGCGTATTCAGTATACGTAAGGTAAAGGATACGGGCAGTAGATGACTTGTCTGACTTATCGGGTTTGACCCTGCAGTCATACACGGCGAACGCTTCGAAGTCGGTAAGTATACTCAGAGGGAGTTTGGCTGACCATGCGTAGCGGCGCAACTGGAAGGCAGGAGAGATATCGTCTTTGAGGTTGACTGAGGGTTTCTTTGTCTCCACAAAGAACTTGCGTGTCCCGCCGATACGGAAGCAGTAGTCAGGCGCTTTGGTAAAACCTCCTACCTTGATGGAGTCCTCGTGGATAACGTCTTTGTACGCCTCGTCATAGCCCTTTTCGTTGTTTACGTCCCAGCCCAGTAGTTTGAAAAACGGGTCAACGAACTCACGCCGAAGCTGGGTCTCGTTGTATGTGCCTGAACGATATGCATCGAGGTTGTTGTCAAATCGCCCGACCAGCCCAAGTATTTCCTGTGGAATGGCCATTTTTATTCCTCTGTAACAAATCCCCCTTAAAAAAGGGGGACGGAGGGGGTTGTAAAATAACTCCAGTATGAAAATTCGTAACAGTTTAGTTTTTTGAAAAATATCAATAGTTGAAAATGCCTTTGTGACAGTATGTAGTGGCAATTCATGAATTGCCACTACAGTGCATGATAACTACGTTATTACTGGAATTTTTCAAAAAACTAAAAGCTCTTTCCAGAAAACCCAGAAAAAGAGAAAAAAACACAACCCCCTGATTCCCCCTTTGCTAAGGGAGATTAACTTAGCCAATTTTTATAAACATTGACTTTGATGCGCCGCAGATGGGGCATTTATCCGGCGCAGCGTTTTCAACGGTATTCCCACAGACCTGGCAGACGTAGTAATCTACAGCCTCGTTCTTGCCCATATTATTTAATGCCTTTTGATAAAGTTCCGCATGTATCTTTTCCACCTTGTTGGCAAATTCGAAACTCTGCAGGGCTTGTTTGTTTCCTCCTTTCCTGGCTTCCTCAATCATCTGAGGATACATCTTTGTAAATTCGAACGTTTCTCCTCCAATTGCCTCCTGAATATTTTCTTTTGTGCTCTTTACGCCGCCCATCACCCGCAGATGGCTGTGCGCGTGCACTGTTTCGGCCTCTGCCGCTGCGCGGAAGAGCTTTGCCACCTGTTTGAAACCTTCCTCTTCAGCCTTTTTGGCGAAGGCGAGATATTTTCTATTGGCCTGCGATTCACCCGCAAAGGCGTTCTTCAGATTGTCCATTGACGACATGGTGTTTCTCCTTTCCCTTTAAGTTATTCCTATGCAGCCCCCCTTAACAAAGGGGGATTCAGGGGGTTGTGTGTTTTCCGTAGTTATTTTACAACCCCCTAGCCCTCTTTTCTAAGGGGGATTCTCAATGCCATACATCGTATAACCCGCTTAAATAAAATGAAAAACTTTACCCACAATGAGAACATTCCGATTCACAGACGATTCCTTCGTTTTGTAATAATTGTTTGCACCTCCTTATTACCTCTTTTCCATTTCTTGAGATATAAAACCTTATATTTGTCTTTAAAGGAATTTTGTGCTTTTCCATGATTCCATTATTGAGCAGTCGTTCGTTTTGAAGCGTTCTTCTTAGATGCCTGGCTGTTCCGTAATTTCCGTCTATTATACTGATTTCCATACCCATCACTTTCACAATTTCTTCTTTTATCAAGACAAAATGAGTGCATCCCAGAACGATGGCCGAAATATCCTCTTTGTTTACAAACGAAAATATACGAGAAAGATAATCTTCAATCTCTCGTCCATGGATATGGCCATGTTCGATAATCTCCACAAGTCCTGGACAAGGAAGCGGGACGATTTCAGAACGGTGTTTGTAGTGACGTATCAATTCATTGAATTTTTTACTCTTTAACGTGAGCGGGGTGGCCATGACGAGGATTTTACCCTTGATACCAAGCTCCGCAGCAGGCTTTACAGCAGGCTCCATCCCAACCACGGGAAAAGCACACATCCTGCGAATTTCGTTGATTGCAGCGCCAGTAGCAGTATTACAGGCAACGACCAGGCATTTAACGCCAACAGAGGATAAGAATTCGGTTGTCTTTATGGATAAGGACTGGACCACATTTTCTGGTTTATTCCCGTAAGGGGCATGGAGCGTATCAGCAAAATAAATAAATTCCTCGTTTGGCAGTATCTTGATTATCTCAGCGAGGACTGATATTCCTCCGATACCGGAATCGAAGATACCTATGGGGAGCTTAGCTCTTGGGTTGTCCATAAAAAATGTATTTTTATCTATTCAAGTGTGGAAAAAAGCCGCTGCCGAAGTCAGCCTAATTAAATGTTCCAAGAATTCCAAACAATTAGTTCCTCCCCTTACCCCTGCTGGCAAGGGCAATGTCATTGAATTAAGCTATTTCAAAACTTTGAGTATTCATAATTATAATAAACATTGAAACATCTTCCCTTAATTCAATGACATTGCCAGTCAAGGGAGAGGTTATTTGTAATTTGTATCGCTACCGAAGTCAGCCTGTTTTATTACAATTTGCGTTGAAAATATTCATTCACACATAAAATTATGGGCAATGGGCATTCGCCTGCCCGAGCCAAACGCCTTGGACGTTACTTTGATACCAGGCGCTGCCTGCTGCCGCTTGTATTCATTTCTATTCACCTTTCTGATGATCTCACGCACTACTTTTTCATCATATCCCATTCGAATGATTTCATCAACACCCTTTGCATCCTCCACGTAAGCCTTCAGTATTCCATCCAGGATGTCGTAAGGAGGCAGGGTGTCCTGGTCGAATTGATTAGGTTTTAATTCCGCAGAAGGTGGTTTATCAATAGAATTTTGTGGAATAATTTCTCTTTCTCGATTTATGTATCTGGTCAATTCATACACCATTGTTTTTGGAACGTCCGAGATTAAAGCCAGGCCGCCACTCATATCTCCATAGAGGGTGCAATACCCGACGGCCAGTTCTGATTTGTTTCCCGTTGTCAGGACAAGGTATCCGTACTTGTTGGAGAGTGCCATAAGAATATTACCCCGGATGCGTGCTTGCAGGTTCTCTTCGGTAGTATCGAATGGCAGCCCTTTAAATTCAGCTTTCAGGGTGTCCTGATATGTTTCAAATACATCTTCAATCGGTATAATTTTATGAGCAATCTCAAGGTTTCTGGCAAGTTTTACTGCATCATCAATACTACCCTGCGAAGAAAATTGTGATGGCATGAGTACGCCTACGACATTATTATTACCCAGTGATTGCACAGCCAGTGCGGCGGTGACAGCAGAATCGATACCTCCGCTGAGGCCGATGACCACTTTTTTAAAACCGCACTTTTTTACATAATCTTGCAGTCCGACGAGTAATGCCTTGTGGATGGTTTCGACAGGGGTGTATACCCTGGGTTGTGCTTGTACTGCCGGATTTTCGAGATCGACTATCATCAGGTCTTCTTCAAATGCAACAGCCTGCGCTATGAGCACGCCTTGTGCGTTTATTACGGTGCTGTTTCCGTCGAAGACGAGATCGTCATTCCCGCCCACCTGATTCACATAAATGAATGGAACTTTATACTTCACGGCATCGTGGGTAAGCATGCGCAGTCTTATCTTGTCATGTTTTCCAACGGCAAATGGTGATGAAGAGATATTGATAATGAGGTTAGCCCCGTTAGAAATCAGGTTTTCGATGGGGTCTGCCTCGTATAAAGGACGCGTCCAGAATTCTTCATCGTTCCATATATCCTCACAAATTGATACACCTAATGTATAATCCATGAATTTTACCGGAGAAATGGTATGTGCCGGTTCAAAGTAACGGCATTCATCAAATACGTCATAAGTCGGCAGGAGTGACTTGTGATGGATGGAAACAATCTTCTGGTCTTGAATAAAAGCAGCAGCGTTGTGGACAAGCTTGCCCTGTGGCCGTTTGTTTTTATCGACAAAACCCACAATAGCAGAAATACCGGATACGCAGCGTGCTATTTTATCTAAATACTTTAGATTTTCGTCGACAAATGCCGGAATATCCAGAAAATCCTTTGGCGGATAACCCGTAACGGCCAATTCCGGGAAGATGACAAGATCGGCGCCCTGATTCTTAGCACGGTCAATGAACGAGCAGATTTTTTCCGCATTCTTTTGAAAGTCACCTACGGTTGGATTAATCTGTGCCAGTGCAATTTTCATGTTTTTTCAGTTCACATCTGATGATAAGTTTCAGGAAAGGTTGTTATCGCCTTCCCAAATTCTACTAAATTTAATATGTGCCTTTGTGTTTAGCAAACAAATTTTTATAATGTTGTAATCTGCTTCACACGATAATCCACCGGAGAAGCAAAAATGAGCGTATTTATATTGGCCAAAAGCATAGTTTAAAAACACCCCTGACATAACCATTCTGGAAGGTTATATTACCTTTACGGGGGTATCCCCCATAAGCGCTAAGTTAAAATTACGGATTAATTTAACCGTGTAATGAATAACGAATGTCGAACAAGGAATTTCGAATTATGAAGTTTTCTTATCCTCCT
>JANLHY010000040.1 GCA_024653795.1 Candidatus Brocadiaceae bacterium
ACTTTCAGTTCTGCCTTTTGCCAGGGCAATCAAGTCAACATTGCCTATTGCCAGTTCCTCAAATACTTTCAAAGCCACACCTAACTGACCCTTGCCGCCATCCACCACAATCAAGTTGGGCAAATCGCCTTCCTCCACCGCCCTTTTGCATCTTCTTGTTAACACCTCATGCATCATGGCGTAATCATCGATTTGACCAACGGTTTTTATCTTAAATCTTTTGTATCTGGATTTGTTCGGCTTCCCATGCTCAAAGGTAACCATAGACCCTACGGCCTGTTTGCCGAATATATTGGAAATATCGAAGCACTCGATACGTTCCGGTACTTGTCTAAGTTTTAAGGTTTCTTTAAGGCTGTGTAGCGTCCTTGAGAAGTCTTCTTCATGAACACGTGACACCAGATAGGCATTCGCTGCATTCTTTTGAGCCATTTCAACAAGCCGCACCTTATCCCCACGTTGAGGATGTATAACTTCCACCTTCTTGCCTTTCCTTTCAGTAAGCCATTCTTCTAGCAATCTCGCATCCACAGATTCCACTGGAATAATTACCTCGGATGGAATAAACCGTATCTGGCTGTAAAATTGGTTGAGAAAGGACCGGAACACTTCTTCGATAGTACTATGATTTGTAGAGAAATGATATGAGGCCACATCTTCCATATTTCCCGACCGAACGAACATAGCCTCGATATACACCTCATTTCCTACCATATAATAACCGAAGACATCACGATCTACAAAGGTCATGGAATGAATTCTCTGTTTTTCGACTGTTTCTTCAATAGCCCGAATGCGGTCACGTATCTTTGCCGCCTTTTCATACCGCATCGCCTTAGATTCCTCATACATCTGCTGCTTCAGGATACCAATAAGGTCTTCCTGTTTACCTTTTAGAATCAATATCACCTGATCTATCAGCCCCTGATAAGTAACCTCATCCACCAGATCACAACACGGCCCCAGGCACTTATGAATCTGGTAATAGAGACAGGGTTTTACCCTGCTTTTAAATACGTTATGAGGACATTTGCGTATGGGAATTGTGTCGTTAATGTACCGCAACGTCTCCCTTACCGCCCTTGAAGAGGCATAAGGGCCGAAATACATCGCACCATCATCTTCAATCTGCCGCACTACCTTTGGATATGGGAATTTTTTGTTGACTTCTAGTTTGATACTTATAAAGGTCTTATCATCGCGGAGGTTGATATTAAATTTTGGTTTAAATTGCTTGATGAGATTGTTTTCGAGAATAAGCGCTTCCTTCTCTGTTTCGGTAAGCACAAA
>JANLHY010000625.1 GCA_024653795.1 Candidatus Brocadiaceae bacterium
AGAAATAACCACCTGGCACACGCTTATATTTTTGCAGGCCAGGAAGGTGTGGGTAAAACCTCATTTTCCAGAGAACTTGCAAAGGCAATTTTTTGTAAACATCCCGGCCTGGATGCGTGTGACACCTGCAATAATTGTCAAAGAATCACCAGTGATAATTTCTCAGATTTATTTTTTATACTGCCTGAAAAAAACAGCCGGGTGATTAAAATAGAACAATTAAAATACCTTCAGGATATCCTGAAGGTCAAACCTTTGGAATCCAAGTATAAAATGGTAATTATCCAATCTGCGGATAAGATGAACGAAGAAGCTTCTAACTGTTTGTTAAAAACCCTGGAAGAGCCTCCTTCGTATGCTATTATCATACTCATCGTAACATCTCTTGAATCTGTTAGAGAAACAGTCCGGTCAAGGTGTCAAATCGTAAGGTTTTCCCCTTTATCAGTAGCCGTCGTAAAAAATATCCTCATAAACCAGTTTAAATTGGATGATAAACAAGCAGAACGGCTGGCATTCATTTCCAATGGCAGCATAGAAAGGGCAACCCTGCTTTCTGGTACGAGTGCTCTTGAAAAGAAAAACTGGCTTGTTGACCGGCTTTTGAAATTAGAAATTAATGACAATTTGACTTTTTCAAAAGAATTGTTCAATGAATGGCATATCCAGGATTTAGATATTTTGGAAGAAAAACGGTCGCATGTAAAGGAACTCCTATTCTCGTTTCTTATGTATTATCGGGACTTGCTTGTCTGTAAAATAGGAAGCGACTCTGTGCCTATTTATCATACAGATCGGAGGGATGCATTAGCAGCAAGAAGCCGGTCGTTGTCTGAAGATGTGTTATTCCGTATTTTGAATAGCATCAAGACGTCACTTGAATATCTGGATTACAATGCCAACATTACTTTACTGCTTGAGAATATGATCACAAAAATCCTCCATCTGCAATTCGATCAAAGGATGTCATCGTTACAACTACACCCGTAAATAATGGACAGAGATTAAGAGGGAGAAAAAAGGTAATAGTTCAGCTATCTTAGACAGGATGAACAGGATTTACATGATAATTCTTTCATCCTGTGGATCTTTTACTTTAAATCCTTGACCTTTCGTTTAACCTCAACTTTGCTTTCCCCAAAATTAAGAATAAGGCCTATAGGTTTTCCCGTAGCAACAACAAAGACTTAATTTTAGACAGGATATACAGGATTAACAAGATAAAAGCTACCTTAATTTCATCCTGATTATCCTGTTATCTTGTCAAATCTTTTTCCTCCGGTGAACTATTACCCTGGTGTTTTAACCTTTCTGTGTAGAAAGGTTAACGCATTTGACTCCGGCAGGTCGCCAGGCTGGGGAAATAACACCCTTGTGCTGATAGCGTTCAATCAATGTACCCCACGTAATACAGAAATCCCCATAGCGATCATTTATCGTATCCATGGTGTGCGTTGCTGCCTGTTTAACCCTGTCTGTGCTGAAAAGTGGTATCTGGACAGTGTTCTTGGTAAGGTTGCAAACACCGACCCCTATCAGTCGTATGGGCTGTTGGAGTCGTATCGTATTTAATATCTCTTTGGCAGCAATGTAAATATCAATACTAGTATTCATATACATTCCCATAGTACTGCGTCTTGTAAAGGTATTGAAATCAGGGTAACGCAGGGTAAGGGCTACCGTCCTGCCCGCATAACCTCCGCGACGCAGGCGCCTGCCCACCATCTCAGACAACTGGAGGATGTATTGTTCCAGCGTTTCTATATCACTCACATCCCTGTCAAGGGTCATACTGTGTCCGACCGACTTGGCATCAGCTTCTTGTTCCAGGGGTATGACAGGGCTATCGTCTATGCCCTGAGCCATAAGCTTCAACCGTTCACCAATCACACCAAATCGGTTCTTTAATGAGAGTACGGATGCCCGTCCCAGCTCGCCGCAGGTCTTGATTCCCATTGTGGCCAGATGCATTTCAAGACGTGGGCCAATGCCCCAGAGTTCTTGTACAGGTAAGTGTTCCAGCAATTTACCAATATCCCCTTGTTGGATAATGACAAGTCCGTCGGGTTTTTTCATATCGCTGCCAAGCTTTGCCAGGAGTTTATTGGGTGCGATACCTATAGAGCAGGTCAGTCTTCCGAAAGTCTTGTGAATATCTTCCTTAATATTTTTGGCAATAACCCCAACATTGCCAAAGAGAGGAATCGAACCCGTGACATCCAGAAACGCCTCATCTACGGAGTAAACCTCTACGATGGGGGTATATTGCCTGTATATCCCGACAAGCCGGCGGCAGGTGTCCGTATAACGGCTCGTGTCGCCTGCCACGAGGATAATATGGGGACATAACCGCATGGCCTCGTATTTGGTCATGCCAGTTTTGACCCCGTATGCCCGTGCCTCATAAGAAGAGGTGGTCACTACTGTCCTTTCATTAGAACCAATTACCGCAATGGGTTTTCCTCTGAGTGCGGGATTTACCTGTTGCTCCACCGATGCAAAGAAGGCATTCATATCGATGTGCATAATAGTTTTTTTCATGTGAGGTAAAAATCTGGTGATTATAGAATTATAGGAGACACAAAAAATAAATATCAAATGCCTCAATCTGGTCTGCATAAAGCTCAATTTGATTCGGTGTTCCTGTAAAATCCCTTTCTACTTGAAAAGTCCACAGAATGGAGCGGGAGAAATAAGTAAAGAAAAGTTTGTTATACTGCCTTTCATCAAGTCTTACTATTGAAACGTGTCCATCAACTATAGCATCGTCTTCAAATTCTACGAGATCAATTTTTCCTAAAGAAACCTTGCCTGTAGAGGCAATTAAAATATCATCTTTACGAACATGGGCATTCTCATTATTCTGGTAAAATTCTCGCGATACCATTTCACATTCGGACAAGTCAATACATCCATTCTTTAATTGACCTGTTTTTATTGCATATATTTCTCCTTCTTGTTCAAACTTTGGTTGTACACCCCGGCGCACCTTTTCTGTAATTATTTTACCTACTTTTACAGTGGGGTATCTTTTTAGAATTTTTGTCAATTCCTGTGTAATTGGATTATGAAAACGTGAATAAAAACGGAAAATAGTAGTGGTCTGAATTTGATTAAAAGAAATTGAAAAATGTTTTGCTTTGCTTCTCTTGACGGAGCAAGAGTGCGGAGCCGCTCCCACCCCACTGCGCCTTCGGCGCAGAGCAGGCGGGCAAAAATTCCTTCCCCCAGACCCCCCCTTCCTTTTTGTTTTTGCCCGCCTGCTGGAAACCCCCAGCGGATTTTTCGGGCGGCGGGGCCTCAAAGATGTTAAACTGCCTTTTCGTAATACTCAATCATTCGTTTCGCAATGCTCAATAGATAATCATAGGACATAATCTGGATATTCTGCAAACACGCGTTGAGTCGGCGTAGTGCGTCATATTGTTCTTGCTCCCATGCGTTGCTTCTGCCAATGACGATACGCGCACGCGGTTTTAGAAAAGGCAGTTTTTCCTTTTGAGCGAGTATCATGCGAGCGTCCTCTGTTTCCTGAAAATATTTTATCACTTGTGCCAACGCTTTTGATAACTCGGTAGACGGAAACCAATTTTTGTGCGATTGGTCATGTTTGAGAACTTCTGCCGTTGGTAGTTTTAGCTCAACCAAATCTTGGTATCCATCAATACTTCTCAAAATAATATCGCCTTTGACCGCCCAGCCGATTTTTGTTCCGTCCTCCGGTCCCAAATAATCAGTTCCAAATACCCAGTGATGTTCCAAAAACCATTTTTTATAATTGTCCTCGCTCAATGCTGTATTTGAAAGCATTTGCGAAAGTTGATCTATGGCACTTTTGTATCTTGCTTGATGTATTGCGGCGTTGAAGTTTTGTAATGCTTCTGGTTTGATAATTTCCGCTAGCTTGCCTTGCTTTGCAGCTACTTGCACAAGCGACACCAACGCCGATAGTTCCGATGGGTTAAGTTCACTCAACTCGTGTGTTCCCGTGAGCAAGGTATAAAAACTTGAACGTTGGAGTGTTAAAAATTCTTTGTGAGCAAGCAGGTAGTTTAAAAGATTCCTTACAGCGTCATGGTCTAATGAGATTCTACTTGTGGCAGATTCGGGCCACGGCTCATTTTTCTTTGTCTTTCTGAATTCATCAATCGTAAGAGATTCAACACGCCGCCCTTGTGTTTTGTGATCAACAATAACAGTTTGTGCTACTTTCTTTACAAAAGTGCCATCCTTGAGGACTTGCTTCTCAATAATTTCTTCCTCTGGATATCCGAGGTTTCCTGCTTTTATAAATCTTTTTGGTATCTCCATATCAATTCAAATCCAAGCTATAGAGGGTAGCGTTGTTGTCTAAATGTTCCAAAAATTCCCCAATCGTCTTCGGAGAAATAAATAGATTATCTTTCTCTTTTACATATTCAATTTGCCTTATGGAATCAGTAAATATGCTTGGTGCGACAAAATAGCACATTGAGTTTTTTGTCTTCTTTCCAAATTCTTGCAGATGCCTAGCAATCGGCCATATTTCCATCTTTGTCTGTGTACTGCCTTCCGACATTGTGACTTCAATCAAAATACCACTTACATTTTCATAACACTCAATATCTCCAGTGTTCCCAACGCCCCCTGCAGTTGAAGTGGGAATGCCCTCATCATCAACGGGGTAGTTTGGAATGACTTTTACATCTGGGAATTTAGATTTAACTGCTAGTGCAGTCAAAAATTCTAACCTTACCGGATTTGATAGGTATTTCAGAATCTCATCTTTTGTTAGGTGTTTATCTGCCAAATTTAACATTTCTACTTTGATTGTTTCCCAAGAATAAACCCCCACCCATTTCTTTAAATACCGATCTCGCTCCTCTGCTGTTATCGGCTTAGCTACAACAGAAACAAGGTTTTCATCTACTGCTGATATATAGGCGAAATATTTCTCCTCCGTATCATACTTTTCATACTTCGAATAAGTACTTAGCACATAATCAACTTTTGCTTGTTCGTTTTTGTTTATGTCAACGAATCGACCGCCACCTCTTAGAGATATCAATCCCGTTAATCTCATTTTCCTAATGAATTCATCGGGATAATCAACCATTATGGATTTATCATCTCGGACAATATCCTTTCCTTGCATTATTTCGCCTCTACAGATTTCGGAAACAACCTCCCAGCTAGGAGAATAGCCAAAATCTCTACGCAATTGTTGAATCCTTAAATACAATTTTTCTGCATCATTGTCTTTCCAGAAAATTATCAATGGCAGTTCCAGTTTGGAGATGCCGGCATCATTAAAATCTTTGTTTGCGTTTAACTTCTTTATGACTTCAAGTAAAAGTATCAAAGGCACGTTTTCATTAAGAACACGGCGAAACGGATTATTGCTCTGGTACTTTACGAAAGCATTTAGAAATGCCTGCTGTTCAAATTCCGGATGTTTGTTATCTACTAATTTCAAACCGATTTCAGAAAATCGTATCTTCTCGCCCATTCTGTAAAAAACAAAACCAAGTTCTTTTGCGATCTTAAACCATGTATCAAACCGCGAAGGCCAACCTTTGTTAAATCCTGCCTCCTTATGATTTTGCGGGTTACCACTGAGGATTTCCACCACCTCTTTGTCAGTCAAGAGTTCTTTTGTCTTGAATCTCTCTTTTACAGCGTCGGTTAATTTTATTGGCTTGTATAATCCGATTCTTATGAGCTCTCCTGCTACTCCCTCCGCCAATTCATTAGTTAGAAGTTGGCCATCATAATTTTTGAGCACCCCTAAAAACCACTTTAACCGCTCAGGATTTCTAAGTGTTGTTGTAAACAATAGGGGCTTGTATTTTGATGATCGTCTTTTCATATATTAATAATTGGTAATCAATACCTCGTTAATCTTCTTCTGCTTATTATTATGGTAACTTATGTAATTACTTTTTATCTTATGCACTCTGTACTTTTTCATCCATTTAATCAACAAAACATTCCTGCTTCCGTTGTAATGAGTTACATTTGATAGGGCGAATCTAATACCTTTTTTATCTAAGTCATCAATCACGCTTAATAAATCGGATTCGGACCTTTGATCCCAGAACTTATTGTATTCGCTCGCAGAGATTAAATAGGGCGGATCTAAATAAACAAAATCGTTTTTTGAGAAATCTTTTTTAGAGAAATAACTCCTAAAATCCTTTGAACTTATCAGTATTTTTTTATTTTGTACGAAATCGAAATAATTATTCAAAGCATTAACAACATTTTTGTTAAAATCGACATTCCCCACTGGGAGATTAAATCGCCCACCGCCATTAAATCTAAGCATCCTATTAAAACCATATATAAGTAAGATATACAAAACCATAGGATCACTTTTTCTGTTTTTATTGACACGCTCCCTTAACTTTCCATAGCCCTCTTTATTAAATCTTGCAAAATAAGTTTTTTTCCACTCCTTTTTCAACGATTCCGGTATTATGTTCTCTTTGAAAGATCGGGACAAATTATACTTGTGTATTATTTTTCCAACTTTTTTGAAAAAAATGTTTGGGCTACTAGAGCTTTCAATTAAAAGCCGGTGTATATTGATAAGATTTTTATCAATATCGTTTAGATAATATTTTTTTGCCTCAATGTTTAAAAATACAGTGCCACCACCTACGAATGGTTCGTAAAAATCATCTATTTCTTCTGGAAATAAATTGACCAGATGCTTCATTAATTTGTATTTGTCCCCAACATAAAACAGCGGGGATCTTTTGATTTTGCTATTCATGATCAACTTTCGTTACAAACAAATATTCTTTATGGTTGTTAAAATTTGTGTTTCCGGCGTTAAAATGTCTGTAATCTTTTTCAAAAACTTTAGTTTTACCCTTCCTTTCCAAGATTTTTTCAATTTCTTGAAGTGTAATTTTATTTTTGGACGAGTTGCTCTTTGAGTCGTAGGTGTTATTGTATGACACTACCAAATATTTTGCGTTGAGGTCTCTAATCAGTTCAGCTAACCGATCTTTGGCTTGAACCCTGCAATAATCACTCATATTTTCAGGGTCGGGTTTTAGCGCCGTGCCGTGTAGTTTCGGCTTATCCCACTTTGTTAGCGTTTCTAACACATGATAAAACCGGCTATACTGTCTCGAGTTGTACGGCGGATCAATATAAACCACATCGGCCTTGATTTGTTTTGCTAGTAAGTTTGTATCTTCCCTGTAAATGGTTACTTTTTTTACCTCTATTGGGTCTATGGGTTTCATAAAAAATCCGTCTTCAATATGATCTTTTTTGAAATATGCATCGTAATGGCCGACGGTATTAGCGATCTTATCAATTGAATACAGCAATGAAGCAATAAGAATATAATATTCTTTACTCGTTAAATTATTTTTATTTTCTTCGATATTCTCCCTAACAAAACCAATAATTTTGGATGAACTTTTGCTAAAGTATTTTCCGCCGAAATATTCAGAAAAATAATTGTCTTCTAAGCCCCCGCTATCAATGTTGTTGTAATCTTTAATAATATTATTAATCTTGTCTCTGTCCCATTCTCCACTGCCAAAAAAGGCATGATAAATTGCGTAATTAGAATGTAAGAAATCATTCAATATTATTTCGTCAAAATGCCGTGCTGCAACTGCCGATACAACTCCAGTACCCGCAAAAATATCTGCAAAAGAATTTCCTTTTTCACATTCCTTAGTGATTATGGAAAAAATCCATTCGATCAATTTATGTTTACTGCCGATATACCTGCGGTTCTGTAACTGAATATGGTTTTTCTTTACTTGTGGAATGTAAAAATAATTTTCCTGTATCCTTTCCCCATTTATTTCATACTTTGGTCTTTCGGCTTCCAGAAGATCGAAAAGTGAGTTCTGCACTCCATCAGAAACATAATGTGTTGTTTTGCTTTCTGATGTTTGTATATCTATAAAAATACTGTGTATGTCGTTTTCACTAACGATAATAAAATCAATGACATTTACGCCCATGATTTTTCCCGCTTCAAGAATTTTATTTATAACTTCTACATCTTGTTTGCTCGGCGTAACGTCACCGGAAGGGTGGTTATGTAGCAAAACAACTCCCGCCGCTCGAAGTTCAACGGCAGGTCCAAAAATTTCGCGTGGGTGGATTATGCTCTTGTCGAGTATGCCAATCGAAATAACCTCTTTTTTTAGTAATACATTTCTTGCGTTTAGATAAAGACATACCAGATATTCTTTTTTCTTATCTCGTATATCGGAAGTTAAAGAAACCGCATCTTGCGCTGATAGGACAATGTTATCTTTAGGCCCTAATCCTTCGTAAAAGCGTCTTACCAGAGCTAATGCCGAAACAATTTGTAACGCTTTTGCTTCGCCTATGCCTGATATTTCTAAAAGGTCGTCAACTGTTATGTCTAAAAATTTATCCCCAAACTTTCTGATTATTTGCTCCGAAAGTTGTTTAACATTTTTTCCTTTGATTCCACTTCCAATCAAAATAGCTAAAAGCTCGCTTTTAGAAAGAGCATCCGGGCCTTTTTCTAAAAACCTTTCGCGCGGTCTATCGATTTTTGGAATGTCTTTTAGTTTTCCCATATTTATTTTCTATAAACTTCTTCTAGGGTCTTGCCTCTTTCCGTTTTCCATTTTTTCCAACCGTTTGTAATCAAGTTCGTTTATTAACCTATGAATCAAATAAGCCCGAACGATTTCCGCATCGCCTTTGATAACTTTCGGGTCCTTATGCTTTTCGATCTTATCGGTATAAGATACAGTAGCCTTTTCGAGGTTAATGGTAACAACCTTAGTTTTTGGTAGATTTCAAGATTTTTTCAATGTGTTCTTTCCAGTTCATATATGATCCTCTTTGGATTTTAGTTCTATATTAATCCATACTTTTATAGAAACTGCAAACAATAACTTTAGCTATCCGTTTCTATCGAATGGAGTATCCATACAAGGGTATCGGTGTTATAAGAGATGGAAAAAAGGTTGACGCCGTCCGTGACCGCAAAATTGTGTATGACGGCCTTTCCCAACCTTTCTGTCCAAACATAGGTAATTTCCTGTACGAGGTACTTTTGGCCACTCCATATAAACCAGACAGGTTTAAGTTTCTTTTTACTATCGCCAAAGATAGCTCCCACCTTGATCGTTTCATTGATTTCTGTAATCATAATTCCACCAAACAATTATAGTAACTGTTCAGCTCACCGCAGAGAACGCCGAGATCGCAGAGGCTGTTAGAGAAGAAACAGAAAAACAATTGGGATTTTTCCCTTTATTTTATTATTTCTCAGCGTTCTCCGCGCCCTTTGCGGTGAACTATTACCAATTTATTATTTATCCAGTTGCCTTATCACAGTTGTAACCTTACCAATGATTTGCACATCGGCCTGACCTTCTTTAATGATAATTGGTTTCATGGTTGGATGTTCGGGTTTCAGATGTATCATATTTCCCTTTTTATAAAATCGCTTTACGGTGGCCTCGTCATTTATGAGAGCAACCACGATTTCCCCGTTATTGGCTACAGGCTGTGGTTTAACTAGGACAAGGTCTCCCTCCTGTATGTGCGCCTCAATCATGCTGTCTCCCACTACCCGCAAAAAAAAGGCATTATTGCTACGGCATATCGTTTTATCTACGGAAAGGTATCCTTCGACATCTTCTATGGCTGGATGCGGTGTCCCTGCCCGAACCTTTCCCACAATCGGAACTGACCTCAATTCCAGGCTTCTGCCAGACGCCTCAATAATCTCAATCGCACGAGGGCTATTGAATTGCCTCTTGATGTACCCTTTACGCTCCAGGACATCGAGGTATTTTTTAACAATGTTGGTGCTGGAAAGCCCGATTCCATCCATAATTTCCCGCACGGTTGGGGGGTAGCCCATTTCCTGAAGGCGTTCCTTCAGAAAAGACAAAAATCTTAGCTGTTTTTTAGTTAATGGTTTGGTCATAGATTTTTATTTATAGGTGAACGCATGTTCACCATTATATTTTTTATCCTCCCCCTGTCAAGCCTTATCTGATAAATTTTTTGGGCATTTTAAATTATGCCGCCTTCGGCAGCGACTTTTAAGCTCCCCTCTAGAAAGAGGGGCTGGGGGTGTGTAGCGGCAAACTTACACACCCCTTTATCCCCTCTTTTTAGAGGGGAATCACAAAAGATTGAAATGCCTAAACATTTAATTAGGTTGGGTTTTAAAAGACAAAAACCCAACGACTTTTTCTTTGAATTTATCTTTTGAGTAAAGTATAAATGATACCCGTGGAATACGTCAGCAGTAACGGCATAAAGCTCAGAACTCTATTCCTGGACAACGGGAACTGGTGGAAGCTTTTCCTTAAATACCGACATCTGATTCGACTCAGTATCATAATCAACGTCTCAAAACTCCTTGTATGCAGAACTTCTTTTCTCGGTTACCATCACTTTCTCTGTCCTACCTGCTCGAAGAGCATCAAAGTTCCACACAGTTGCAAATCCAGATTCTGCCCCTCCTGCGGTAAAAAGGCTACTGACATCTGGATTAAAAACAGCTTTAGCACCCTTCCCAAAACTACCTGGCAACACATCACCTTTACTATGCCTTCTGAACTCTGGGCATTCTTCTGGCTTAACCGCTACCTGATGAACCTTATTCCCCTGATAGCAGCAAACATCATTAAAGATTGGGCTAAACGAAAAGGATTTCTTCCCGGTATCTTTCTTGCCATCCATACCTTTGGCAGAGACCTCAAAAAAAATATCCATATCCACCTCTCATCCACCGTTGGCGGACTCTCTCTGACGTATGATTCCTGGTTCAGAGGAACTTACTTCTACCATGCGTCGCTCAAGAAGACCTGGAGATACCAAATCATTGCTCTTTTACGAGAGGAATTTAAAAAGGGTGACCTTAAGCTCCCTTCCTCTCTTAAGCATATTACCTCATACAATGAGTTCTATTCCTGGACAACTCAGTTTTATGAAAAAACCTGGGTCGTACACCTCAATGAACAATCAGATAACATGAAGGCCAACGTAGAGTATCTCGGTAAATACCTCAAACGGCCTCCCCTTGGTGAAACCAGAATCAAACACTATGACGGTAATACCGTTACCTTTGAGTATCTTGACCACTATACCAATATCAAAGAAACCATGACCTTGCCTGTACTCGACTTTATTGAACGGCTCATCTGCCATATCCCAGACAAAAACTTCAGAAATATCCGTTACTATGGGTTCTTGGCAAACAGACTCAGGGGAAAACTCTTACCCTTAGTCTATAAACTCCTTGATATAAAAACTGTTATTACCACAAAGGTCTACCTCTCATGGAGAAATATGATACAGGCTGCCTACAAATACGACCCCCTGAGATGCCCGTTGTGTAAGTCCATCATGCTACTAAAGGCAGTTGTACTGCCTTCTTATTATTCCCTTGTCTCAAAACACGAGGAGATTGCTCATGGCTACTTTCCCCTTCTTCTCTAACAAAATACAAACCGTTCTGGTACGATGCACTTACTGTTATGACGAGTTCTATCTCTCACCGAGAGAGGTACGTCTTCTTGAAACCAAAAATACCGGAGATACTGTCTGTCCTGTCAAAGAAGAGTGCGATATGTGTCATATTGGCTTTGTGATCCCGGTAAATTATACCAACAAACATGGAAAAACCTATCGTTTCCATGAAATGAAACCAAAAATCAAAAACCTTGACCCTAATACCGTCACGGAACGCATATTCAGTCACGATTTCTAAAAGTTTGAATTTCCTGAACATTAAATTAGGCCGCCTTCGGCGACTACACGAATTAAAGATAATCCCTCCCTTGATGGGAGGGACAAAGGGAGCGTAGGGGCAGGTTTCAAACATGCCCCTACATTACCCCACCTAGCCGCCCCCATCGAGGTGGAGGAACAATAGTTTGAAATTCCTGAACATGAACATATATTTAGGCTTGACACCATCGGAGATATATGTAACATTACTTTTTAGTTACCGTAGTTTTGATTTAATCTAAAGTTCTTATTTTTTAGTGGGAGGAAATGTTATGCAAGGCTTTGATAGAAGGAAATTTTTAAAAACCATCGGGATTTCCGCTGTTACCGCGGGATTGGCTACTACTGTGGGTTCTTTAAAAAGTGTCAGCGCTGACGAGGTGGATTGGTTTCAGAACGTTAACCGTGTAAAAGACCCTCTCAATAAAACCCCAAAAGAGAAAGGTCACGCCCCGGTGGTACAGTGGCCCATAAACATAAATAACGGGGAACCATTTAACCTGGACATTCAGATTGGTGAAACCTTGCATCCAATGACTTCGAATCATTATATACAGTGGATCGAGGTGTATGCAGGGATCGAACAGGTTTCACGGATAGAATTTTCACCCCTGTGTCCCCAGGCAAAAGTAACTATTCCTATAGCCGTCAAGGAGTCTTCTACTCTGAGAATTTTGACCCGTTGCAATTTACACGGTATCTGGGAAACGATAAAAAAGGTGAGCATCTAAGAGTGTATTTCACAAAATATAGAGATTATGGTTCTTCTGGAAATTGTATGGGTATTTAAAATTTCGTAACAGCTCAGCCCCCTCCCCTAGCCCCTCCCACCTGGGGAGGGGGAACACTTATTGATAAGTTTGTGTAATCTGAAATTGTCGTATTACCTCCCCCTTGATGGGGGAGGGTAAGGGTAGGGGTGAACTATTACAAAATTTCTTATTACAAGTACTTTAACCCGTAGGGGGAAACGCTAATAGGCAGGCAATTTATTGCCTGCCTATTAGTATATGAAAAATAGAGTCCCGTAGGGACGATTGAGTCTATAG
>JANLHY010000043.1 GCA_024653795.1 Candidatus Brocadiaceae bacterium
GAGTTTCCCATTGGCAGCAATGGCGTAAAGTTTTCCATCGTACGAACTAACATATACTGTCCCTTTGTCGCCAACAGCAGGAGACGAATGAATAGCCCCGCCTGCCTGGAACTTCCACTTTAGCTTTCCATCAGGATTGATTGCATAAATTCTCCCATCGGCAGAACCAAAATACACAATACCGTCAGTGCCGATTGCTGGCGCGCCAAATATTTCGTCGGCTGTTTTAAATGCCCATAAAACTTTTCCCTTCGGAGTTATAGATAACAAATTGCCGTCCGTGCTGCCTATGTAAATAACCCCGTCTGAATCCACCACAGGAGATGACCATATTTCTCCAGAACTGGAAATATTCCATTTTAAAGTATCGTTGGAAGGACCTGCAAATGGCACCCGGCCTGTTCTTTGTAAGTTATACCTATACATGGGGAAACTATTAGCTGCGTCTTGGGCATAGATGTCAGAGGTTGGTATTATACTAGACATTATGAGTGCGTTTGCAGTTAAGCAAAAAAGGGTAGTTTTAACATCTGAGAAAACACTTTTAACCTTCATTAATTTGGCTCCTTCTAAAGCATTAAAGGTCTGGAATAACCAGTTCCTGTCCGACTTTCAAAGAATTTTGATTTTTCAGAATTTTTTTATTGGCTTCTAATATATTATTCCATTTTGCGCCGTCATTATAATATTTCACCGCTAGTTTGTAAAGCGAATCACCTTGTTGTACTGTGTGCTTTTTACCTGCTTGTGCAGTATCTTCCACTTTAGTCACTTGCGAAAGCGCAGGGGTAGTCGTTTCTGTTTTTGTCTTTTGTGATGTTGGTTTTTCTTCTGGTATAATAAGTTCTGTGCCAATCTTAAGACTGTTGCGGTCATGAATTTTATCCTGATTTGCATTAAAAATAAGTAACCACTTAGACACGTCTCCATAATATTTTTTGGCTATTTTATGAAGGTCATCGTTAGATCGTACCTTGTATATCTGAAATTTTGAGGTAGATTTTTTTTCACTTTCAGAAGAAACCTCCTTCCAAATTTCCTGATCTGAGGTTTCAGATACACGCAATGATACGTTTACTGGTTCTTCTTTTGCCTTCTTCCATACCCCTTCAATTACGTTGTCTTCTTGTTCAATCGGTTGTTCCTGAATTTTAGCTGTATTTATAACAGGCGCTACCTTTTGTGCCGTATTTTGTACGGTAGTTGTTATTTCCTTAAAAGTATCCTGAGATGTGTTGGGAGGAGCTTGCGGCAGTTCGTTTATATCCAGCGCACCTACTTGTGTGTCTTCTTCCGCTCCGGGAATAGGAATAGTTGGTTCTTTAACAGCGGTTCTTGTGCTCAGGAAGACACCAATGATTGCCAGAATAATTATTCCTAAAATTACACCAACTTGAACATCTCTTTTCATTGTTTTTCATCCTTTCGAGGGTTATATAGGAATGGAAAAAACTGAATTAAATACTCTCTCCTCCAAATGTATTTCACGTGCAATTGATTTTATACTACATTCCCTGTTTTTATATGTTTTTAGCTACCCCCCCCCTTCTTTGAATTGTGGAATTTTGTCGAGGTAATGCCTGACTTGCTGGAGCAAGTCCCTTCCACTTCAGGAGCATAGGACACGCAATAAATATTGTAGAATACGTGCCTACGATAATACCTACTAACATGACAAATGCAAATCCATGAATCTCAGGACCGCCCAGGAAAAACAGCGCACACAGCACACCAATAGTAGTAATACCTGTCAGGATGGTACGGCTCAATGTCTGGTTGATACTATCGTTAACCAATTGAGGGGTTAGCATATTGCCCCGGACACCCATGTTTTCCCTGATCCTATCAAATATAACGATCGTGTCGTTCAGAGAATAACCCACTACAGTAAGAAACGCCGCAACCATGGCGCTGTCTATTTTCATATTTCCAAACAAATAGTCTGCTACAGCCACAGCGCCCAAGGTAATCAGGAGATCATGGATTACCGCAATAATTGCGGCAGAACCAAATTTAAAATCCCCAAAACGGAACCACACATAGAATATTGTTGCAATACAAGAGAAGATTACAGCCAAAATGGCACGGCCTTTCATCTCACCTGCAACAGTAGATCCAATACTTACAAGCCTTTTCAATGGATTGGGCATTTCAAACGCATTCTTAATGGTATCTTTAATAGCTTCTTCATTTTGTTGAGAATTGAAAGCGATCTTAACGGTTTGATATTCCATTCCAGACTCTAACCCCTGTTCAAGCATATTGGAATATCCCGCAGAAGCCAGTGCTTCTTCAATAACTTCTTTTTTCAGCGGTTTTGACAATGTCATACGAAATTGTGCCGGACTCGATTCCTTTTCCTGGCCAGAAACATCTTTCAATACTTCAAAAGAGACATCTATTTTTTCTGCATATAGATTGTCTTTAAACGTATTCACGATGTCTTCCTTGATTTTCTCTTGTACCTTTCCTGCACTCAAAGGCTTCACATAAATTGCAAATAATTGTGCCGGAGCATTCAGAGCATACACACTCTTCACAGCATCTTTAATGGATTTAATTCCATGGATCATCGCTATAAAATTTTCCTTACTTATACTTTCTTTTAATTCGATGCTGATGGCTTCATCTCCGGTATTGTAAATACTCGGTACTGAAACAGTTTCTTTCACTGTCTGCTTTATATCCTGCAAGATTGTTCTCGGTCCCTCAATTTTCAATTTCCTTGCACGCACCGTTGTATACTCTTTTGATTGTACTGTTACAGAAATATTACCGAATCCCTGCCTATTTAACTCCTGATTAAGGATAAGGGGATCTGTCGGTTCGCTGGATTCAATATCAATGAAAGGCTTAGATGCTTGCATACTGACATCCTGTGTTTGCAATGCCTCAACGATATCCCCCATTGTTATTTTGATATCGTGGTATACAAGGTTGTTTTTCAATCCATCAACAATAGTATTCATTAATTGTTGGCGTTTTTTGATATCTTCCAGGCCCGCTACTTTCACCAAATATTCTTTGGCAGGTTGATTAATTGGTGTTATAGATATCACATCTTCTTCGCTATAGCCTGCCGCTTTTAGGCTTTTTTGAATAACCAGTTCATCTGTTGGTTTTTGCAACTTGAGATTAAAAACTGTTGGTTCAATAAAATCCATCTCCGCAACCAGACCTCCTTTATCCAGAGCGCTTTTTATATCCTCTGATAATTTTTGTTTTACCTTTTCTTCGTTTAGTTCTTTTATTCGGATGCCAAATTCGTTTGAGGTAGATGCAAACTGGGCCAGATTTTCTCCAGACATAATACTCTGCACCTCGGCTTCTTCATAACCCGTTTCACCCAGTGCAGTCCTTATAAATCCTGCCGGAGTTGAATTTTTAAGGTGTAAATGAATCAGAGTTCCGCCAGTAAAGTCGATGTCGTATTTCTTGTTTCCACGAATGACAAATGTTGTCATTCCACCGATAATACATGCGCCAGAAACAGCAACCAGGATAAAACGATAATTAATGAATTTGACATTAGAAATACCAATGAGTTTGAACATAGAGAAATTCTTGATCCAGTTCAAATCCAAAAACAATTCATAGATAACCCTCGTTACAAAAATGGCGGTAAACAGGTTAATGATTAAACCAATTATCAATGTCCATGCGAATCCCTTCACAGGACCTGTACCCACTGCAGCAAGTATTACCCCTGTAATCAAGGTTGTGACGTTGGAATCGAATATAGCAGAAAACGCCTTTTCATACCCCGCTTTAATGGCCGCGCGGACCGGTTTCCCTTTGGCCTTTTCCTCACGAATCCTTTCAAAAATTAGCACGTTGGCGTCAATTCCCATACCAATCATAAGTACCAAACCTGCTATACCGGGAAGTGTCGTAGTAGCATCAAGCAGCGCCATTGCCCCAACTATCAGGAAGATATTTAATGCGTTTGCACTGTTAGCAACCCACCCTACGCCCATATAATAGATTCCGATGAAAAGGATAGCAAAGGCTCCCCCTATAGCGCCTGCCAGCAATCCTCTATTAATTGAATCTCTACCTAAGCTTGGTCCAACCATAGTTTCCATTTCGAGTTCGAGATCTGCCGGAAGACTTCCTGCCCGCATGATGGCAATGAGCTCATTAACCTCATCCTGTGTAAAATTCCCTTCAATAATACCTGTTCCAGGAATGCGATCACGTATGACAGGCGCCGAGTAAAGCGTGCCATCCAGGATAATTGCCAAAGGTTTACCAATATTTCTCTCTGTGAGTTGTCCAAATTTCGATTTACCAATAGCATCAAATTCAAAACCGACGACAGGCTCTATTCCCTTGCGATCGGCATATATTCTGGTTAGATGTTCTCCAGATATCTCAGTTTTATTTCGGATAAGGTACCATTTACCGGCTTCCCCTTCTTCGCCCTTTTTCTTTCTTAACCAATGTTTATAAAAACCAGGAACTTGTTTTCCTTCCATCCCATCTTTATATTCTGGGCTATCCGTGCTGGCTGCCAGCCTGAATTCGAGTTTACCTAAACGCGTAATTCGATTCTTCAGCGCTTCTATTTCTGTCTTTGTTGCGCCGGGAACCTGGATAAGTATCCGATGACTGCCTTGTTCTTGAATCCTGTATTCTATAACTCCTTGTGGGTCTATTCTCTTCTTTAACACCTCAATAATTTCTTTTGTAATACCCGGATGGTCTTCTCTTTCATCGACCCGCACCCTATAAAGTAATTCGGAGCCGCCCTTGAGGTCCAATCCAAGCTTTATTTTGCCCTTTGACACATATTCAACGGTCTTGCTGCGTACCTGATTTCCGTCTGTATCTGTTTCTTCACTGACAATCGTCTCGCGAATAACGGGATTTGTTATGAAGAAATTTGTCCATGATTTTTCCAATGTAGTCCGATCAACGACCTTGCCGTCGATTTCTTTAACGCTCTCCCTCTTTAAAACTTTTTCTGCCGGTGGATATAAAATCATTATACCGATAGCGATAACCACAACAATGAGAGGTATTTTCCACCTTAAATTTTTAATCATTTGTTTCTCCTCAACAGGCTCCCTTTTCCGATGTTTGTAATAAATAGCTGATTCATAAATAATGGGTTATTTTGGTTCTTCTGCACCTTCGTCATCGTGAGAAACCTCTAATACCGCAGCAATCGCACTCCTATCAAGCTTGACCTTCACATCTTTAGCATCGTCGATTCGGAGGATTATCTCATTCTCCCGTAAGGATGTAATAGTTCCATGGACTCCACCGGCTGTTACGACCTTATCGTTCTTTTTAACTCTGGATATCATCGCCTTGCGGTCTTTTTCCTTTCTTTTCTGCGGTCTCAGTATAAGAAAATACATCACAACAAACATTAGTATAAAAGGAAGCAGCATGGACAGCATGCCACCCGGTGATGATTGTTTTGCAGCCGCTTGTAATAAAAAAAGCATGATATTCCTCCTTACCCGTATTGAAAAAAGTTTAACTCAAAATATAATTTGCGAATTAATCCTTGCTAGTTTCAGATTGCTTTACTAAAAAGTTAGTTTTAAAATCTTTGAAGTTGCCTTTCTTAATGGATGCCCTTGTTTCCTGCATCAGATTTTGAAAATAATATATATTGTGCAACGACATCAAGGTTAATCCCAGTATCTCGTTTGCCATAAAAAGATGTCGCAAATATGCCCTTGTAAAATTCTGGCATGTATAACAACCGCACATTTCGTCAAGGGGTTTAGCATCTTCTTTGTATTGACTGTTCAGTATCTTTACCTTCCCTGTACTGGTAAAGGCACATCCGTTTCTTCCATTGCGGGTCGGAACTACGCAATCAAACATATCAATTCCACGTTCTACAGCATCAAGGATGTCCGCAGGAAATCCAACACCCATCAGATATCGAGGTCTTTCCTGTGGTAAATACCCTACCGTATAGTCCAGCACTTCGTTCATCAGAAAACTGCCTTCTCCCACACTTAAACCACCGATTGCATATCCCTCGAAATTCATTTCCGCGAGATTTCTGGCACATTCGATGCGAAGTTCCTTGAACACACCTCCCTGAACGATCCCAAAGAGCGTTTGTTGTTTATTCTTGTGTGCACTTAAACAACGTTCTGCCCAATTAAGCGTTCTCTTTACGGCTACGCTCGCCCTATCCTGTTCGCATGGATATGGGACACACTCATCGAATGCCATGATGATATCTGCGCCGATGTCATTTTGTATTTGCGTCATTCTTTCCGGAGTAAGGAATAACCTTGTTCCATCTATCGGTGACTGGAATTCTACCCCGTTATCAGAAACCTTTATTAGTCCGGTAAGCGAGAAAACCTGGTATCCACCGCTATCGGTAATAATTGCGCCATCCCAGCCCATGAATTTATGAATGCCACCCAGTTGCTTAATAATTTTTTCCCCGGGTCTCAGGCAGAGATGGTACGCATTACATAAGATAATCTTTGTATTGGTCTCTTCCAGATACTCTGGCGTTAAGGTTTTGACTGTACCTTGCGTACCGACCGGCATAAAAACTGGTGTGGGAATTTTACCATTAGCCAATTGAATCTCACCACACCGGGCCTTTGTCTGCTTGTCAACTGCCAGGACTTTAAAATCCAACAACACCTCCACTTAAAGGCACTAGCGAAGCGAAGCCTCAGACCGATAAAAACAAAATGCAAGTAGTTGTACGGTTGAATGGTTAAATGGTTAAAAAACTATCCAGCCATATAACCATTCAGCCATTATCATGTATCGTATATCATGTATTGAAAACTTGACTCATTTGTGAAGATAAATCGCATATAAAGTATTTAATATACCCGAACCAACTCTATCTTTGGATAGTAATATTTTAAAATAGCAGCCCATTGAAAGCCCTTTTCAGCCATAGCCTGGGCGCCGTACTGACAAAGCCCAACGCCATGTCCCCAACCTCTCCCTGAAAAAGTAATACTTTTTCCGTTATTTTTAGAATCAAAGGCCGTGCTGTACAAATAATTAGGGCCAACTATCAACCGGAAATCATTTGCATTCATTTCTTTGTTTCCGTTTGCAGAAACAATTTTTACCCTCGAACCATGCTTACCGGCTCCTGGATCTATAGCCTTTACCGTGGAGATATTCGAAACATATACCTTCGCTTCCCTCAATCTTTTTTCAATTTCCGATTTACTAATGTCCGTACTCCATCTTGAATATTTCGAATTATTACAGTAATTACATACCACTCCACTTAAGGGTGGCATACTATCTTTTCCGAATACACTGCCAACATCTTCTGTATGCCCGCCGCACGTACTATGAAAATAGGCAGGGAAAATATTCCAATCGTAAACCATAACTACGCCCTTCGTATCCTGTACGATTTTGTTGAGACGTGGCGATTCAGAAGACATACCCCGATACGCAAGATCCAACATATCAAGATGGTAGCCTTCATTCCCTCTTACCTTCTTCTTATACATCGCATAGGTTCTTGCTGTTACTGCCTGGGCACGCAAAGCATCTTCATTCCAGGTTTGTGGCATTTCACTGCCAAGAACACCTGAAATAAAACTTTCTATATCTACTTCCTCGATTACTGAAAACTTATTATTAAATTGCTGTAATATCCTGATTTCACCCCGATATCGTATATTATTTAATTCAATTGCGCCATCACGCATGCCTGTAATCCGTAATTCACTATTATCATAGCGCTTATTTCCAATATTAATACCACCATTTGATACAGATATTTTAGACTTTTGCAGTCCTTGTCCCTGGTCTATAATATTCGTTAAGCTGCCAGTAATTTGATAGCTGCCGTTGATAGCTAATTGGGCTTCTTGTGTGTCATTTATGAGAAGCACACGCATCACGGGTATTTTATCTAAAATAGATCCGTAATCATGAACTACAGTAGTGCCTCTCTGGCATGAAAGAGGTATTCCCGCAGACATAGCTGGTAATATTGTAGCAATCATTAAGAACAATGTCCTACCCATGTCATCTTGTGCTCACGATTATCAAAGGCAATGTAACAGGCCTTTTTTCTGTGTTTTCGTGCTGCTGATAAATCAAGTTAGAAAGTCCCCTCTTGGGAGGGGATATAAGGGGTGGGTAAGGCGGTAATTCGTGAAATATTCACTGAGATTTCACGATCCTTGTCCTCGTGAA
>JANLHY010000640.1 GCA_024653795.1 Candidatus Brocadiaceae bacterium
ATTTTACAAGTACTTACGGATTCTGATTACAAAAAAGAACCTTCCATTCTTCATAAACAATTGCCTTTGTTCAACTTATAACCGGACACTAGTGATCCCTTATCTATTCGGCTCTGCGTAATTTTAATAGTTACATAGCTATAATTAATTTCACTTTTATTTCGAATTACTTGTGAGGTTTCCTGCATTATTAATCCTACTTTATTTATAGCCCTTTCAAAAACCAAAGTCAAGACCAGTGCCAACAACACTTTCACAGTTTGGACAAATTACATTTTGCTCCGGATCGGTAACGAGACTATGTCTTGCACTACATTCGTTGTATTCTTTTCCAGTCCAAACCCATTCTTCAGTCATTAGGGCAGTGAACCAAATTGCATTTAAAATCTTTTTGCAATTCTTACATCGAACTCTTCTGTTTTTTCTCTTATTTGCCATCCGTTTCTCAATTTCCTCTTGCGTGTAAATCCGTCCTTCCTCTGCATCCTTCAAACCATGTTCAATCTTTTGAAGGACATAAATGATGATACTGCACATCTTCCAATGAACAATCATCTGGCAAGCGATTGAGAAGTTTGCTAACCTCCTTTTTTACCTTTTGCATATTTACTTTCCTCCCTATGTTAGTTGAGTAAGTTGGGTTGATGTAAAAAACCCAACAAATGAAGTATCTACCATACAACCCTCAAATCCCTCTAACTCCAGTTCTCTTAAGGATTCATCCCGACTTATTAAAGGAAAATTCAAATGCATTGAAGTGGCGGCAATTAACCTATCCCAGGGGTCTGCAACCATCTCTCTTGGAATTTTTCTACTTTTTTCTATTATTGGCAGGCACATCGGCTCTATCATATAGTTGTTCGAAGAAGATACCATTGCAAGAAAGCCGTCAAAATCAACACCGATCTTTTTCTTTTCAATAAGATAGAGTAATTCAAAAAAGACAATACAGGGGATAAAAACATGCTCTTGGATATTATCCACCTTCTTAAAAATCCTTTTTGCTTTTATGGAAAGGTTAGGGTCGTCTGTCATATACCAAATTAATGTGTGAGTGTCAGTTACATACGGCATTATCATTTTTCCTCAAGTTTTTTAAGTAGCTCTTGACGTGCTTCCTTAATATCCTCACTCGAAATCCTTATGCCTTTCCAGATACCTCCTAACTGTATCGTATTAAATTCTTCCAACTCATCCATAAACTGTATAATATCAAGGGCGCAAATATTACCATCTTCATCCCACCACAATTTAAACCGTCCATATTTCCTTGCGGTTTTGCCCTTCGTAGAACGCAGTTTTAGCAACAACTCATCCTTTGAGGGAAGATATGAAATTGTTTTCATTTTTCTCCTCCTTCAGGAAGCAATAATAGGAAAGCAAGAATGCCTCCCGCAACAAGCAAAGTCTTCTCACGGTTTTCCTTCTTCAATTTTAACAATTTTACATAAGTGGATGTTTTAATTAAAGCCTGCCGGGGTTGATAAGGGTCATATTCAATATATTCTTTACCTTGTAATGCTGCTAAATCTCTTTGGGTTATCCCCTTCTCTACAAGCGGAATAAGAGGTTTACCAATCCTTATGGCATATCCTATTTCTTGTTGTACCCAATTCGACCTGATGCCATTTCGTGTTAGCAAAACAACCACACAATCGGATTTATCAAGGTTAGTAAACACTTTCCTATCAAGCTTTTGACCCGGAGTCAGATACCATTCCGCAACGAATACCTTTATTCCAAATTTTGAGAGGGTGTTTTGCAAGTGCAATTACCAATTTCCGATCTCGAGTACTGTGGCTTATAAAAACTTTATATGCCATGTATGTTTCCTCACTTTCCTGCTACTCTTGCTTTATCTTATTATTAGCAACCGGATGGCAGTTAAGTAGGTTGGGTTGAGGTACGAAACCCAACAAACAAACTATCCAATAGAAACATAATCAATAACCGGTGTCTCGATAAATCTATCTGGTTTTTGATTCTGCCAAATAGCTTTTTGAATTTTTTCAACTGTTTCGGGTGAGTAAAGCCTCTCGCCGCATTGCAAACACTCTTTGGCTGGAACATGTTCAATGATGTGCAGACGTTCCTTAAACTCGATAGTATAGGAAACTTCTCGATCTATAACTGTGCCGCCACAAAGATTGCATTTCATAATTTTTACCTCCGAATCTCAAAATCGACCCATAAAGCCGCATCTGGCTCATAGCAGGCTTACCTTAGTTTCTCAATTTACTATCCTAAGATAGGTTTAGCAATGAAAAAAGGGAAATTACCTCTGTACCCAAAGGATTTAGGCGTATGCAATACGCCTCTACAGATAACTCTTGTTCTATTCAACAAGAGATTCGTTTTATTTTTTCATTAATGCGTGCTTTTTTGCGAGTTTGCTGTGTCTCCTGCCGTAGGCGGCGTAGATGATCGAACCTATCGCCAGCCACACAATGAGTCTGAGCCACGTTGAAAATTCAAGACGTATCATCATATATCCACAGAATAGTATGCCCAGGATAGGTATTACCGGCACAAAGGGGCATTTAAAGGCACGGGGGTGGTGCGGGTCTTTAATACGCAGGATAATAACCGCCGCGGCAACGAGGCAAAAGGCAAGGAGAGTACCGATGTTGACTAATTTTGCGATCTCCTCTATTGGGAAGCAACTGGCGGTAATAGAAACGCAAGCTCCAACAATGATCGTTGAGATATGGGGTGTTCCAAAACGGGGATGAACGGCTGCAAAGAGTCTCTCGGGAAGGAGACCATCTCTGGCTACGGCCCATAATATCCTGGATTGGCCCAGGAGTAAGACCAGCAACACACTGGTAAGCCCTGCTACTGCACCAACAGAGATGAAAAAGGATACCTTTACCAGCCCGTACCGTGTGAAGGCATCTGCCAGCGGCGCATCAATATTAATGTCCTTGTAATAAATCATGCCGGTAAGGACGGCAGTAACGGCAATGTATAAAATAGTACAGAGAACCAGAGACGCGATGATGCCGATAGGCATGTCCCTCTTTGGATTTCTTGCCTCCTGTGCCATCGTTGAAACCGCATCGAAACCGATATAGGCAAAGAACACGTAAGCAGCGCCGGTGCCAATACCACCGATACCAAAAGGGGCAAAAGACGTCCAACTATTTCCCCAGTTATCGCTCTTCACGTAAAACCATCCCATAAAAATTACCAATAATATTACCGCAAGTTTTACCCCCACAATGATACTGTTGAAACGCGCGCTTTCTTTTATGCCAATAACCAGTAAGGCGGTGATGACAACAATGATTAGTCCTGCAGGTAGATTGAAGACGATGGGAATACCATAGAGAAACGGCACGCTCTGAGCAAACATGTCCTTTGCCTGGTGAGACAATGTCCAATAATCACTGGTAAGCCATTGTGGAATATGTAAGCCAAAGAGCCCGATTAATTTTACAAAGTAGTGCGACCACCCTACTGCCACAAGACTCGATGCAAGGGAATACTCTAAGATAAGATCCCACCCAATAATCCAGGCAAAAACCTCGCCCAGCGCTGCATAAGAATAAGTGTAAGCACTGCCGGCAAGGGGAACCATCGATGCAAACTCTGCATAGCACAAGGCGACAAATATACAGGCGAGTCCAGAAAGGACAAATGAGAGGATTAAGCTGGGGCCTGCATACTCCCTGGCAGCCAGACCCGTCAAAACAAATATCCCGGCGCCAATGACGGCGCCAATTCCCAGGGCTGTCAGTGAAAATGGGCCGAGTACCCGTTTGAAGTGGTGATGGTTGGATTCTTCTACAAGGTCACGTAATGCCTTCTTTGCGAACAGTTTTTTCATTGTTTTGAAAAATAACCTTTAACCACGTCTCTGAACTGAAACTCAGGTTAAAACCACAAAGTCACAAAGGACACGAACTAAAGCTAAGAAGATATAACTTGGGAACTACCGAAAAGCTATTACATTACTCATAGCGAAAGAGGAACGACGAAGCAATCTCCTGCATATCAAAATTTCTGAAATAGATTGCTTCGCTATCGCTCGCGATGACAGTTAAAATTTGAACTTTTGGAAAATCCCCAGCCTTTCGACTTCAAAAATTCTTTGTGTCCTTTGCGTCTTTGTGGTTTTTCAAAATGCAGACCTACACCTTTTCAATGAGGTGTCCGAGTTTTTCTTTCTTTGTCTGCAGGTAGTGTTTGTTTTCCGCAGTAGGCTCTGTAATAATAGGCACCCGTTCCACGATTTCCAGTCCATAACCGGTAAGGGCTGCAAACTTTTTTGGATTATTCGTAAGTAACCGCATCTTTGTGATGCCCAGGTCTCTCAAGATTTGCGCGCCAATGCCGTAATCACGTTTGTCAACCGGAAATCCAAGCTTTTCATTTGCCTCAACGGTATCCAATCCGTTTTCCTGTAGCAAATAGGCATGCAGTTTGTTCTCCAGACCGATACCGCGGCCCTCCTGCCGCATATAAAGCAGCACGCCCTTTCCTTCTTTTTGTATGACCCGAAGGGCGCTATGGAGTTGTTCGCCGCAGTCACAGCGAAGAGAGCCAAAGATGTCTCCGGTCAAACATTCATCATGCACCCTCACCAGCACAGGTTCGTTATGCATCGGGGACGGGCTATTTCCGCTTTCGCTGCCGATGCCCAAACAAAGGGCAAGGTGGAGGTAGTCATCAACAAAGGAACGGTAAAGGTGAAGCGTAAAATTCCCATAGAACGTGGGCAATTTTACGGTAACACGCTTTTCAATTAAACGTTCCTGTTCGTGCCGATATTTAATAATATCCGCAATGGTGCAGACTTTGAGATGATGCTTTTCGGCGAACTTTCGGAGTTCCGGGAGCTTTGCCATATTCCCGTCTTCTGTCATAATCTCACAGATAACCGCGGCGGGTTTGAGTCCTGCAATGCGTGCCAGGTCTACCGCGCCTTCTGTGTGTCCTGTCCTGACCAGCACCCCGCCACTCTGTGCCTTCAATGGAAAAATATGGCCGGGCCTGACTAAGTCTTCTGGTTTTGTCTTATCGTCAATAGCAGTTAATATCGTTGCAGCCCGGTCTTTAGAAGAAACACCCGTTGTGATCCCATCTCTTGCATCAATAGAAACGGTAAAGGGCGTCTGAAAATTTGATGTGTTATGGGATACCATTGGATAAAGATCAAGCGCTTCCGCCCGTTCGGGATTAATTGAAAGGCAAAGAATACCCCGTGCGTGAGTAAGCATAAAATTAATTGTCTCCGGAGTTACCTTTTCAGCAGCAATGGTAATGTCCCCCTCGTTTTCACGATTCGCATCATCGACCAAAATGATCATCTTGCCTTGTTTCAGGTCTTCTACGACCTCTTGTATTGTGTTAAATCGCATTAAAACACCTCTCATAATTTAAATTTCTGTTAATAGTATTAAAAAAGGCGGGCAATGTAAAGTCTTTTGTTTAATGTAGAGACGCACCGCAGTGCGTCTCTGCTACTGGACAATTACAGTTGTTTTACACCACTGTATATATAGAAAAGTCCAGAGGCAAAAGTGACAGCAACCGTCACCCACCAGATGGCAGCAAGGGCAGGCATGGGGACATGGTTTCCAACGAGTACCGATATGACAGCAATAACTTGAAGAAACGTTGCCGCCTTACCCAGTATCATTGGCTGGCAATTTACCCTGCCTGTAATAAGGAGTAATGCGATGGTACCAAAGATAAGTAAGAGGTCTCTAGAAACAATAATCGTTGGAACCCAATTGGGAAATCTTGGTTCCGGCCATATACGGTCAGAGGAAAGTATGATGCAAGAAATCACAAGAACAAGCTTATCTGCAAAAGGATCCAGATAGTTTCCTAATTTTGTTATTTCATTCCTCTTCCGCGCCACATAACCGTCCAGTACATCGCTTAACCCAATGACCAACATGATAAAAAGGCAAATATAACGGTAATGGTTGTTGTGTTGTACCTGTGTTATGCAAAACACAAGCGGAGGAATACAGCATATCCTGCTCAGACTGATCTTGTTAGAAAGGGTTAACACAGTGAAAAAACCTCAGATGAATAATTTTGATTGTATAAAAATTTTCATTTTATTTATGCCGTTTGTTTTTTACGTTCATTATACCATGTCACAAACAAACGGATGCCCTGTTCAATAGGCACTTTCGGTTGATATTGTAAAAAACGCCCGGCCTTTCTGATATCCGCATAGGTTCTATGCATGTCTCCGGGCTGCTCCGAAAGCCTTTTGATCTGTGCTTTTTTACCCAGTTCCTGCTCAATGAGATTGATGAGTTTTTTCAATTCAATTGGCTTTGAGTCCCCCAGATTAATGATTTCGAAATCAATTTGCTTATCTAATACAGAAACCACTCCATCGATAATATCGGAAAAGAAGGTGTAATCACGTTCGGTCGTCCCATCACCGTACATCGTGATCGGTTGATTATGATCAATGAGTTCCGTAAATTTTCTGATGGCAAGGTCTGGTCGTTGCCGTGGGCCGTATACCGTAAATAATCTGAGGCAGGAAACTGGTATTTTATAAAGGTGATGATAGTTGTAACAGAAAAGTTCTCCGGCGCGTTTTGTTGCGGCATAAGGTGATATAGGTTCATTAACCGGATCGTCTTCTGAGAAAGGAATCTTTTTGTTGTTTCCGTAAACCGATGAAGATGAACCAAAGATAAATTGCTTGACCTTATAAATCCTGGAAAGTTCGAGCATGTTTAACGTCCCCTTGCAGTTGACCTCCTCATATAGCAATGGCCGCTCGATAGAGGGTCTTACACCGGCGTATGCCGCCAGATGAATGACCTTTTCAACGGGGTGTTTCTCAAATATTTCCTGACATGCAGACGTATTACAGATGTCGGCCTCATATAGTGTTAAATTTGAGTCCTGAATGGCCTTAGAAATATTTTCTCTTTTATATGCCGGCGGATAAAAGTCATTAAAATTATCGACAACAACTACCTTTTTACCCTGTGAGAGCAAACGTTCCACCAGATGAGAACCAATAAAACCTGCACCGCCAGTAACAAGTATTGACATAAAATAAAATGCCCTTTCTGATTTATCGTATTGCGGTATTTAGGTTTAATATAGCAGAGGAGTTGTCTTAGTCAAGTGAAAAACAACTTTGGCTTGACACGTCCATTTTTTCATTGTACGATTTATCGAATTTGATATTATCCAACCGTAAAGACACTAAAGTACAAAAATAATAGAATGGACAAAAAAAGGGCTGTACTCGTACTTGAAGATGGAACAACCTTCAAAGGTTACTCTCTCGGCGCCCCTGGAGAGACGATAGGCGAGGCGGTTTTTAACACCAGTTTGATGGGCTACCAGGAAATCCTTACAGACCCATCGTATAAAGGACAAATGGTGGTCATGACCTATCCGCTGATTGGCAACTACGGAATTAATGAAAAAGATTACGAATCACGCACATTGTTTTTGGAAGGCTTTATTGTAAAAGAATGCAGCCCTTTCCCCAGCAACTGGCGTTCACAGATCGGCCTGGATGAATTTCTCAAGAAAAAAGAAATTGTCGGCATTCAGGGGATTGATACACGGGCATTGACAGCACACATACGGGACTGCGGCTCACAGCAAGGCATTATTTCCACCACAGATTTTGATGTTTCAAGCCTTATCCAAAAGGTAAAGTCATCTCCCGGATTAAACGGATTAGACCTCGTAAAAGAGGTGACATGCAGTGATTCGTATGAGTGGAAAGATGACGAAGCCAGCCAAAAAGTATCGAAAAGGTACAAGGTTGTTGTCTACGATTGCGGGGTAAAATATAACATTTTGAGAAAATTGAGCAGCGCAGGCTGCGCTGCGACTGTAGTTCCTGCCCAGACATCACCCCAGAAAGTCCTGGATATGAATCCAGATGGTATTGTACTTTCAAACGGCCCAGGCGACCCGGCAGCAGTACCTTATATGGTCAATAATATCAAGGGTTTGCTGGGCAAGAAACCAATCCTGGGGATTTGTCTCGGACATCAATTGCTTGCGCTTACTCTGGGCTTAAAGACATATAAACTTAAGTTCGGTCATCATGGGGGAAACCAGCCTGTAATGGATATCTCTACCAAAAAGGTGGAAATTACTGCACAGAATCATAACTTCGCCGTATCAACTCCACCGCAAGGAACCGTGCATAAGAGTCCGTATGGCAATGTGGAGATTACGCATGTAAACCTCAATGATAAGTCAGTGGAAGGGCTGAAATGCCACTCAATGCCTGTCTTCTCGGTGCAATATCATCCAGAGGCATCGCCCGGTCCGCATGATGCGAATTATTTGTTTGATCGATTTATTGAGATGATAAAAGTTCATAGTTGAATGTTCAGAATTTTAATTTATACCGTAGCGCGGGGGTTCATCCCCCATAAGCGCTAAGTTGTTTTTGATATTTTTTACAAGGAGTCCAATATCGAATATCGAACAAGGAATAATGAATGTCGAAGGATAAGAGAATATTTG
>JANLHY010000641.1 GCA_024653795.1 Candidatus Brocadiaceae bacterium
AGGATAAGAAAACCTCATAATTCGAAATTCCTTGTTCGATATTCGTTATTCAATACACGGTTAAATTGATCCGTCATTTTAAGTTAGCGCTTATGGGGACCCACCCCTTATCCCCTCCCAAGAGGGGAATAATCCGTGCCACCACAAAACCCGCTTAAATAAAATGAAAATTCCTATACAATGAACTTATATAGCTACCCCGATTATTGAATCGCTGTAATGCATCTGTCACATATTGTTGGATGGTCTTTGTTTAATCCCACGCCCTCTCTAAAATTCCAGCATCGTTCACATTTCTTGTGCTGTGAGACACCGCACTCTATCCAGAGTTCCTGGGTTAATTCTCCCTTCACTGCATTAGATGGAGCATTTCTTCCCAGCCTCACCTCAGATACAATAAATATCATAGGAAGGTCATTGTCATAACTTTTAAGGAACTGCCAGAGCTCCTCATTTTCGGTATAAAGACTGACTGACGCTTCTAATGAGTTGCCTAACAACTTGGCGGCGCGCATCTTCTCAAGTTCCCTCGCCACGTCGGTTCTCATGTTAATCAACTTTTCCCATTTTTCGTTTAAAGAGTTGTCTATCCAGGCTTGATTGCACTCTGGAAGTCTTGTCAAGTGGACACTGGGAACGTCTTCATCTTTAAAACTGATCGCAGACCATGCTTCTTCCGCCGTATAAACAATAATCGGGGCAGAAAGCTTAATCAGGTTTAACAGGATGTGATACATTACTGTTTGTGCAGCACGTCGTTCCTTTGAATTTTTTGCGAAGGTGTACGACCGGTCCTTCAGGATATCCAGATAAAAAGCGCTCATCTCGACAGAACAAAAATTATAGAGACTATGGAATATCCGGTGAAACTGTAAAGATTCGTAACCTGATGTTACGTTTTTAATTAATTCCTGTGTTTTATGCAATGCCCAGCGGTCTATCTCCAGTAATTCTTCATAGGAAATGGTATTTACCTTTGGGTCGAAATCGTAGAGATTACTCAGCAAGTATCTAAAAGTGTTACGAATGCGTCTGTAGGCATCTGCGCATCTGAGGATTAAATTATGGGACACGCTCATGTCATTTTGATAATCCATCGAAGAAGTCCATAACCTGAGTACGTCAGCGCCAAATTCCTTTAACGCATCCTCGACGGATATGAAATTACCAAGGGATTTAGACATCTTTTCACCCTTCTCATCAACGACAAATCCGTGTGTTAAGACGGACTTGAAAGGTGCCCTGTCCCATGCTCCAACAGATGGAAGCAATGAGAGTTGAAACCATCCGCGGTGTTGGTCTGTTCCTTCCAAATACATATCTGCCGGATATGATAATTCACTGCGCTTATGTAAAACGGCATGGTGGCTTGAGCCGGATTCAAACCAGACGTCAAAGATATCCATTTCCTTTTCAAACCGAACACCGCCGCATTTTGAGCATTTGGTATCAGGCGGTAAAAAATGGGAAACATCTTTATAAAACCAGGTATCCGCTCCTTCTTTTGCAAATCTGTCCCTAACATGGTCAATCGTTTTTACATCAATGAGTTCCTGATTGCAATCCAGACAATAAAAGGCAGGAATAGGTACACCCCAGGAACGCTGACGGGAAATACACCAATCAGGGCGTTCTGAAATCATACCCGCCATCCTGCTTTCACCCCAGGAAGGTATCCATTTAGTCCGTTTTATCTCAGCTAGTACCCTTTGACGCAGGTTATTATAGTCGAGATTGACAAACCACTGTTCCGTCGCCCTGAAAATGACAGGCTCTTTACAACGCCAGCAATGAGGATATGAGTGCGTAAAATCCGTCTTATAAAGCAGCGCCCCCGCCGTTTCCAATCTATTCGTTATATAGTCATTTCCCTTTTTGATATGCTGGCCGGCAAGTTCGCCTGCCTCGTCAGTAAAAACGCCTGTGGCATCAACGGGACTCAATATAGGAAGGTGATATTTGATACCTGTGAGAAAGTCTTCCTGACCATGTCCGGGCGCCGTATGAACACACCCTGTTCCATCCGACAGAGTCACATAATCCGCCAACACAACGGAACCCGACCTGTTCATAAAAGCATGGTTATATTTTATTCCTTCCAGCAATCTCCCCTGTACTTTTCCAAGACATTCGTAATCTTTGATACCTAACGTAGACATAACAACGTCTGTCCGCTTATCGGCAAGAATGGTGATTTCTTTCTTTTGTGTTTTTGGATTAAAGTAACGAATCGCTGCATATTCATATTCTGGGTGAATGGCAATAGCAAGGTTTGCAGGGAGTGTCCACGGAGTAGTTGTCCATATCATGATGTATGAATTATCGCTATCAGCGCCCTTAAATAAATTTCCAACGTTGTCGTCGAGTTTGAAGTTTACATAAATGGATGGACTGGTTTCATCGTTATATTCAAGTTCTGCTTCCGCAAGCGCCGTTTGGCATCGCATACACCAGTGGATCGGTTTCAGGCTCCGATATATATATCCCTTCTCTACGAGTTTACCAAACACCTCAATGATACCGGCCTCGTACTGAGGATCAAAGGTCAGATAGGGATGCTCCCAGTCCCCCATCACACCGAGTGCTTTAAACTGTGTTTTCTGTAACTTTACAAATTTTTCCGCATATTTTTTACATTTTTTTCTGATTTCCGGTTTGGTCAGGGTTTTGACTTCTTCGCCAATCTCTTGCATTACGCGGTGTTCGATTGGCAAGCCGTGACAATCCCATCCTGGGACATAAGGCGCATCATAGCCTTTCATTGTGTGAAAGCGGACGATGAAGTCTTTCAGTATTTTATTCAGTCCAGTGCCGATATGTAATTCACCCGTCGGGTAGGGGGGGCCATCATGTAAGATATATTTTTCTCTCCCTGCGCGCGCCTTGCGAACCAGCTCATAGAGTTGCTCCTTTTCCCATTTCTTTTGGATTTCAGGCTCTTTCCTGAGCAAATCCGCCTTCATGGGAAATTGCGTAGTGGGTAAGTTGAGTGTTTTTTTATAATCCATTTCTTTAAGATTGAGGATTCAACAAGGATTTTATATCTTCAGGAGTCAAACCTTCGATCATAAATTTCTTGTCTCGTGATGACTCGCCTGAAATAATATGTATGGAAGATTCATTGATGTGGAGTGTATCTGCCAAGAGTTCAATCACAGCCTTGTTTGCCTTACCTTTTTCCGGCGCTGCTGTAACAGCCAATTTTAAACGCCCCCCATACTCGCCGATAATACGATTTTTGCTTGAACCTGGCTGAGTTCGGATGGAGAGTATAATACCTGAGTTTGTTGTAACAATGTCAAGCACTCTAGTAAATTATAGAAAATTCGTCAAATTCGCCTGAGCACTTTTCCCAGTGTACATCTATATGATTGACAAAGGCGCCTTTTGGACCTTTTTTACACCAATTTACAATCGTTTCAACAATATCCTTTTCACCTTCAAAGACAGCTTCAACACTGCCGTCCGGGCAATTCTTTACCCATCCTTTAACACCAAGGGATCGAGCCTTGTCTCTCGTGGTAGCGCGAAAGAAAACGCCCTGAACCCTGCCGTGGACATAAACATGCGCCCTCGTTGCAGGCATATGCTTATTTTTCAAAAACTATTGAGATCCGTAAATGTGTTCACTGTCAGCCGCAGAAGGTAGATAGTTTAAACCCATAAACGTAAAGTTTACTATCCCGAAAGATATAAGCAACCAGATTGCTAATATTACAGCAGCCTTTGATTTATTAATGTTCATCTTAGGTAAAACAAGAGGAGTATGTAAATAGACCAGGTATGCAAGCCAGGTAATTAGAGACCACGTTTCTTTGGGATCCCATGACCAGTAGTCACCCCATGCCTTTTTTGCCCAAACTGCGCCGGTAATCATGCCTAATGTAAGGAACGGAAACCCAAAAGCAACTATTTTATAACTCAACTTATCAAAATTTCGGGGTAATATTTCTCTTCCTTCTTCAGTCCCTCTATCTTCTTTACCTTTCTTGGCAAAAGGTTTGACCACTAAAAAAATAATACTGGTCACAAATGAAATACCAAACGCAGCGTACCCAAGCATGTAGGTAACGACGTGCACCAACATCCAATTGCTCTTTAATGCTGGCATGATAGGCCTTATGGTATCGTCTTGAAGCGTTGCATAAAGTAATATTAACATCGACAAAACAGATGCCAATGCCCCCACGACCCTAAAATTATAAACGAATTCAAATATAATGTACACAAAGGCCGTACAACATGCATAAAATATGAGAGATTCATACAGGTTGGAAAAAGGCGGATGCCCGGCTTCTATCGAGCGTTTTGCCACCATCGCCAGATTGAAGCAAAAAGCTAAAATAAGTAATCCAAGTGATACCCATTTTGTGGCGGTGTATCTCCAAATTTCTCTTACAATATAGGCAACAAACGCTATTACGTATACAATTAAAGTAATATTGATTAGGCTCATTCTATTCCTCCACCTCTTTTTTTAGTTTTTTCCGTAGAAATGGTTTTATGTAAAAAATAAATACAACGCCAAAACACAGGGCGCCAAAACCAGAGTAAGCTATCGGAATACCTGGATCCTTAACAATTTGTAAACCAGAGAATTCCCCAGCCTCCGGATCATAGCTCGATTGATAAATAGCATACCCTTTATATTCCAAAGGGTCGTTTACCCTGATGGTTTTTTCTGCGACTGTTTGTCCATTTTCCTCAATACGCAATTTACTCGTAAAATGTTTAATCGATTCCCCGGTGGATTCATAAACAAGTGCAAAATTGTTATCGGTATACCAGGTAGCATACTGATTACTGGAGAATATCCAGTCCTCAACCTTTCCACTCGGCCCTTCAACTTCAGCAAAAATGGCAGGAGACTTCACCTCATCCGATTTTTTTACCACTTCTTTTTTGAAATCAAACGTTGGAAAATAACTGGCTACCATAACCTGGCTTCCCGTGTCAGGAATCGGGTACTTTTTTTCCAGTTCCCACGGCACTGCTTCAGCAATTTGTTTATCCTTTATATAAACGAGTACCTGCTTCCCCTCCGGAGTTTGATAAATCCTTACCGTATTTTTTGTCATATAAGTGCCGGCAATCCCGCTACAGGTTATTTTCACATTTTTATACTTTGCAGGGTGCATCTTATCCCAATCGGCAAATTTCTCAAACACCCATCGGGTTTCAGTGCCTTCCGGTCCGTTAATTTCCACCTGTACGGCAGGATTATCCGGCGGCTGCTCACCCAGAGGCCGTCTGTCTCCGTAATTAAGCACATATTGTAACATTTTTACCGTATAATCAGTTCCTTCAAATTTAAAGACTTTATTTAAATCCAAAGGGTAATCCTGCGTCTGACCAGACATTGAGACGGATAATTGTGCTTTTGCCGTTTCGACAGAATTTAAAGCTTTGTCGAGTTCCTGTTGCGAAGACAGCCAGATATACTCTATGCGTATGCCTTGTTTTTTGTCCTCATAAGAGTTACGATCGTAAGCCAGTAACCATCCCTCCGCCGCAACCTTCGCGGAGCCAAAGAATTGCACGAAAATAGCAGGATTGTCCGGTGTATCCGATATGTTTATCGGTTCCTGTTTTAATTCTGCATCCGGCACATAATCTTTAATAGTTACCTTATAATCAGAACCGGGGACGCGCTGTTTTTTCCCGATTTTGACTTCTAATACTTTCTGGCGGTCTTTACTCTTCACATAAGAGACAAGCTGAAATTTCGGTTCGTTCTTTTCCAATATAAAGTCATCTAAAGCAATGGTAAAAGGCAAGTCCTTTTTTACATAATCCAATTTGCCCTTACGGTCGATCGTTTGTGTAAGAAAATAATTTACCGATTTTCCTTCGTATACATTCACGCCGCCCTTTACACCCAGTTGGAATTTTACAACACCTCCTATTAATATTAAAACAAGACTCATGTGAGTAAGAACAAAACCGGTCTGGAGAAAGGTGTTTCTCCATCTTTTGATGGTGCAACAAATGAGATTGGCGCACAGTAAGATTAAAAGAAAAGAGAACCAATGCGAATAAAAGAGATTATTTAATTGAGTAATCTTAAAAAAAGTTGCTAACCCATACCCATACCGTGCAACATGTTCATCAAAGGTTTTTTCCTGTAAGATTACCGTTCCTATGATGCACGCCACAACCAGAACCAAAATAATTACTACAGCCAATTTGACGGAACAAAAGAAGTCCCAAACTTTATTGGAATTTCTATGTTTATATTGTTGACTTGCCTGATTCCGATTGATTTGCTGAATATTATTTTTAGTTTCCATTAATGCCTGAGGTTGATTCTGTTTTACATTTTTCATAATTATCAATACGCAAATGACCAAAAAACTCATTCAATAAACAACATCAATACTACACATATATAACAAATATTATGTGCCTCGATTCAACTTTGGAATCCTTGAAGTGACGGAGTCTTTTCAGACTGGGGTTGTTTTGAAACTTGGTTTGTTAATTGTGGATAAGCAGGTTAGACGTAACTTGTAATTTTCAAATAAACAATTTCTAAACCAACATTTCTCCAGATACTCAAATATCCCGAAAAGAAATTATTTTCACAAACAACTTATTTTTTTTCACTCTCTTCAGTTGCTTCGTCTTCCACTACTACTTCCTCAGGTTGTTCTGTTAATTCAAGTCCCTGCTCAGTGGTTAACGAAGACTCTTTCGGAGGCAGTGCAGCAGGTTTACTGATTATCAAGAACTCTACCCTTCTGTTTTCTTTCTTACCGGCAGAAGTGCTATTAGCTGCTATCGGACGATTAGGACCGAAACCGGCGACATGGATTCTTCCTTGAACAATATTTTCATTCTTTGTTAAAAAATGAAATACACTTAATGATCGCGCCGCAGATAAATGATGATTAGAATCCCACAGGTGTTTAGTTCTTAAAATAGGATCGGAATCCGTATGGCCGTCAATTCGGATAAGGGTAGACGGATTTTCTCTCATGAATCCTGCCATCTTATTTAGCGCCTTTTCTCCGCCTGGTTTTATTACCGCCATACCCGAATCAAACAATATTTTTTCCGGGAAAAGGAGTACTGGCCCTTCTATCGTATCCCTAACCGTAACACCTTCACCAATAGATTTAGCAAGCTTCCTGAGCTTGTTCATTTCCTCTTCGCTGGACTTTAACTTATCCGATACCGAGGAAAGCTGTTTCTTCAGCTTTGCCATTTCATCCGACTGGTCTCGTATAGTAATTGCCTGTCTTCTGTTTAAATTTCTGAGTTCAGTCAACTCAGCGCAACCCGACATTCCTACAACAGCTACTAAAAGGAAAAACTTCACATATTTTCTACCACAATTAGACATGTTTTTTTCCTCCAGCGGGTAAGGTGTATAAAGTTTCGAAGCCGTAATATAATAACCTAAAAATTTACAACTAAAGTAAAACTATAACATTTGATGTAATTGTTTTCAAGCGTTTTTTCAATGAATTTTATTTTTTGCTCTGATTGTAAATCTTTTCGGGATCAAATACTTTATTTTCACTAACCTGAATACTATCTGTTTTTGGAATATATTCACGGTAATAGCACGTTTTATAGCCTGCATGACATGCAGCCACGTGCTGTTCTACCATAAAAACGAGTGAATTCCCCTCGCAATCGAAAAACACCCTTTTTACAACCTGAATATGACCGGAGGTCTCACCCTTGATCATCAGCCGGTTTTGTGAACGGCGAAACACGTGCACCTTGCCGGTCTCAATCGTCTTCAAAACAGCGTCCTTATTCATGTAACAGAGGGTAAGCGCCTTACCATCCTGTACATCTACAATTACAGATGGAATTAGTCCTTTTTCATTAAAATGTAATTTTTCCATTAACTGCATTAAGGCATCTCCTTTTCAAATTATTTCGTTTAAGGCCCCCTTTGTTAACCAGGGGGATAAATAGAGTAGAGGGGATCACATCTTAAATAATAATTATTGATATTTTTTATTCAATTATTATAATGACTTCTAATTTATCTTTCACTTTAAATTTATTTCAATAAAAGACGTCGAAGAAGAGGTCATCTCTTCCGGGACAGGTTCAAGGCTATCCTGTTAGATGCAAATGAATATCTTATCCTGCTTTCTCGTTATATCTATCTTAACCCCGTTCGTGCGAAAATGGTGACACATCCACTGGAGTATTCATGGAGTAGTTATCCTGTATAGAGAAGACCAAGTAAAAATGAGGGATAAGATAATAAATTGAAGAAGCAATTATTTAATTTTTAAAATGTGGCCCCTGGTACCCTCAAATAATAGACGCCTTTTCAAATTTAATTGTAGGAACAGAGACTCTTGGCGCCTTAGCAATCCTTTTAGAGTTTTTCATTAACTTTGTAATCTGTCTGCCAACTTCTGCATTAACAATTTTTTCTCCACATTGCGGACATACTCCCGCAGGTATATCCTCTACAATAATAAGCTCCCCTCGCATCCAGAAATCTTGTTTGATGAGTTTTTTTTGCATAGTGGTATTACAAATTTCACACGCCCCATAATCATATCCTGTTGCCTTTTTTTCATTTTGTTTCCTCTAAAGCGTAAGTCGTGATTAATAATAATCTTCCTGTACTTTTAATCCTGCAAATAATTGCAATTTCTCTTTCATCTGTTGCGGGTCCGACAACCTCGTAACGCATCCCTCTGGAATCTCGTGTAAATTTACGTCTTATTCTACCATGGGCAATTGCCATTTCAATATCTGCGAAAATAAGATTGTTTTTCCTGGGCTATTCCCCATTTTCATGAGGACAAGTTTACAACCCTTTCCTCCCCCTTTATCCCCCTCCGGAGGGGGACAGTGGGAGGAGGGGGGATTTTTTGTCTGCCACTACCAAGAACCCGCATAAATAAAATGAAAATTCCTATACTATCAATTTATTTATTGTCTTCTTGCTTAAGGTGTTTCTGTATATTTTGGTCAGGAAAAGGCGCAATCGTACGGATATGAATATCCCTCTGGGGGAAGGCAATTTCTATCTTATTTTCTCGAAACACTTCGTCGATGGCAAAATTCAACTCGCTCTGTGTAAACCAGCGTTTCCCGGG
>JANLHY010000447.1 GCA_024653795.1 Candidatus Brocadiaceae bacterium
TTTACAGAGCTATAGGCAGTAATAACTACGATTGACACGGACTCTTCCTTCTTCCGTATTTCATTGATTAGTGACAATCCTCCCATCCCCGGCAGTTTCATATCTGTCACGATAATATCAAAACTTTTCCTGGATAGAAGATTTAAGGCATCATAACCCGATAGGACACCTGAGACAGGGTATCCGTCATGCGCCAATATCTTTACCAACCCGTCAAGAGCATTTTTATCATCATCTACAAGTAATAATTTTGGTTTTGTCATAGAAGTCTAATTTATTGGAATCGCAATCACAAATTTACTACCTTTATGGGTTTGCTCTAACCTTATTACGCCTCCGTGCGCCTGCACAATATTTTGAGCAAAAGAAAGTCCTATGCCAGTGCCTCCATCTTTCGTGGTATAAAACAAATCGAATATTTTATCTTTAATCTCTTCAGGAATTCCCGGACCGGTATCCTGGCAGTAAATGAGTACCTCGTTCTTGTTCCTTTCCACACTTATCCGTAACCTTCCGCCATCAGGCATCGCCTCAACGCCATTTATCACAATGTTCAAGATCGCCTGTTTTATCTTATCCCTGTCTACTCTAACTTTAGGCAGGACAGAATGAACTTCTAACTCTACCTGAATACCGTTTAATTGCGCCTGGGGCATGAGTAAAGAAACCATTTCATTGAGTATCTCATAAATATCGACATAGCTTTTGTTGAGTTCTCCAGTTTTTGAGAAATGCAAACACTCCTCGACAAACCCGCTTAAACGAATAAGTTCCTTCTGAACGACAGAGACAGTGTTGAGCAATTCTTTTTTTGATTTTTCGCTTATCTTGGGTATTTCCAGTATTTCACGTTCCATGAGCGCCATTTGGATATGCATGGCATTTAAAGGATTTTTAATTTCGTGCGCCAGCTCTGCTGTAAACACCCCCAACGTAGACAGGGTTTTCGACCGAAGAACCTCGTCTGAAAATCTTTTTCTCTCACTAATATCCTCTATGATGGTAACAATATGCGTTACCTTTCCTTCCGAATCCCTGATAGCTGACGTACTTGTTTCCACCCAGGCCTCGCTGTCGTCACCCCGCTTGATCAAGAGTTCCCTGGAGGCATGAGAAAGCCTGCCCTGAAAAATTTCCATACCAGGACAAAATTTCTCGGTCAAACACATACCTGTCGAGGTGTGGCACTGAAAGATGTCACCGCAATCCCTCCCGACAATCTTTTTCTTCGGCCATTTTGTGATATCTTCACAGGCATGATTAAAAAACACCACCTTACGGTTTATGTCTTGTATCATGACCCCTTTGCTTGCACAATTCAGGGCTTGGATCAAAATCTGATTTGTCGTATCAATTTTTCCCATAATCTTTTTCAGTAACAGTTCAGCTCACCGCAGAGCACGCTAAGATCGCAGAGGTTGTTAAAGAATAGACAGAGAAATTATGCGGGTTTTTTCCTTTGTAAGTGTTTTTCTCTGCGTTCTCCGCGCCCTTTGCGGTGAAATATTACCTTTTTCATAAATAAGCCTATCAAAATTTCTATAAAAGTAAATGTCAAAATGAATATGTCTCCATTAAATACTTTAATATGCGATTTGCCTCTGAACTTATAACCACCCCTCTTCCCCCTCCTTCGCAAGGAGGAAATCGGAAGGAGGTTGTTTTTGCACCTCCCCTTAGTCCCCTCCTTCGCAAGGCAATGTCATTGAATTAAGGGAGTGTGTTTTTCTCTTAAAATTAGGCTGCCCTCGGCAAGTTATTTATGCAACCGAGACGTTTGCGCTACCAGTTTGAAATTCCTGAGCATCGAGGTAAAGCCAGAAGGGCTGACAGTGTATAGCCCAGGGATAAGGATTTAATAATAATATTTTCAGCCCTGAAAGGGCGACACATTATCTTAATTCAATGACATTGCCCGTAAACGGAGGGAGACTAGCAACTCCCCCTGTAAACGGCTTGCAGTTGGATAATTTTCTGGCGTGATAAGGTGTTATTTGCATACCTTACAGCTTCAAAATGCGCTCTTAAGATTTTCCCCCATTGGCGATTCCATCTTTTATTATGACTTTTGTTTCTATATCACAAAAGGATATCAAAAATGATAAAAACAAACAACAATTAAATTTCATTGAAAGCCTTGAAATTACTGATAAAATCAAACGCTATTAAAAAACATAAAAAAACTTGGAAACAGGCAAAAAAGGCTTAT
>JANLHY010000660.1 GCA_024653795.1 Candidatus Brocadiaceae bacterium
TCACAACTACAAAAAATCAAATTATGCTCTCTTACGAGAATGGCTAATGACTCAAGTTCACCGGTATGAATGGTATCACGATTATTTTTAGGAAGTTTACTGAGGACTTTTTTGATTTCTTCTGCAGATGCTGAAAGCTCTTTTATCAAGCCATTTTCTACGTATTTCTGTCTCAAATCAATACTTTGCCTTTCATTACTTCTTTTAAAGGATTTAACTTCTCCGATAACAGTTGAGACAGCAAAGACTTTGTGGTTTTTAATAAGTTTATCGAATAGATTCAACGATAAAAGATCAATAACAACATCAGCATCAAGAAGCCATAATTTCAATCGGAGTACCTTCCTGTTCCATTAATCCAGTGTCCTCAATAAAATCATCAATTTCGCATCGATCTATACTTACTATCTCCGCAAATTTTCCCCTTGAAATCAGCCCTTTGCGAAGACAACGAACAGCAAGAGAGACGAAACGCTCAGACCTGGGCTTTTTACCCCACTCATGCCTTCTTTTTTGTCTGCTTATTTCTGTGATCTCTTGGTCTTTTGCAAGCTTATCCGCATCCTCCCACTTTATAAACCGTAAATTGGCCATGCGATAAAGGAGGGCTTTTGTAGAAACACCAAACTCCTGGGCTATATCAATCAGGTCTGAATTGGTAAATTTATCCTGCATATTAATCCTGTCTTCTATCTCTTTATTTATCTCGTTTTCAGGCAAAAGAAGATTTGAAGCAAACCTATCCGCTTTTTTCTCAATATCGGTAAAGTAACTCGAATCTTTCAAATCTTTTTCAGATATAACCTTCCATGTAACCAAATGGAATAATTCGTGAGCAAGATCGTAATTTCTGCGCCAAGGAGCTTCGTCTGAATTGATTACAATAACCGCACCGAACTCAGAGGAGTATGTAGATACAGCCGAGCCTTCAGGAATTGCCTCGAACAATATTTTTACGCCGAAATCTTGCTCAAGAACCTTTTGTAACGTAAATGCCGGTCTGCTACCAAGCGCCAGGATTCTATGAATACTTTCAGAGAGCTTATCTACGCCACAATTACTGCTTATGTCGTCCATCGTAACATCCAGGAATCGTCCTCTTTTTGCTTTTAGATTGAGAAGTTTTTCAAGTAAATTATATTGTTCGCAGCGATAAGATATTTCAGCTTCTATCTGTTTTTTCTTTTCAAGAGGTGGTTGTTTACGCCAAAGGAATGTATTGCCTAATTGAATTTCGTTCTCTCCGAGCAGTTTACTTATACTAACAAAATAGACTTTAGAGAACTTTAACAATTCAGGAGCTTTTATCTCGCGCCCGCCGTCCTCTATACTTTTCAACGTTTGGTAATTTGGGAAGCCGAGTTTTTTTGCCGCCTCGGCCAATTTCAATCCTAGCGATTTACGCACGTTCTTTAAATGGGAACCAATCTCTGCATTAGCCATTCATTCACCTGATTTAAATATCAACTAAAAATATAGGTTATATGTGATTACTTATAATTAATTATTATATATTATGTCAAGCATATAATATTATCTTATAAAATACTATCGGCTAATTTATGATTATTTTTATGCTAAATTTATAATCTTTTCAAATTCGTAACAATTTAATTTTTTGAAAAAGGTAGCGCCGATCCCTTGTGGTCGGCATTGTACGGGGGATAAACCACCCGCGCTACGGGTTCTGTTTTGCATAAATTACCTATAAACGTATAGATTTTTCAAAAAACTAAATTGTTACTCAAATTCATTCTTTGATAATCTTGGTTGTTTGATAAGTCCAATGCTTTGTAAAGTTGGTTCAGTCTTGATTTGCCATAATGAGATCGGAGTCTCAAAGGTTTTTATTAGTTCAAAGTCTATTGCAAGCCAGTTTGCAGCATTAGTTGTAGGGTCTTGATAAGGTGGTTTTGAAACCTGCATTATTCCAAATACATTTTTGCCTGAACGACTATGATAAAATAAGGCACAATCGCCTCGCTGCATCCTGTAATTGAAATATGAAGGTATGTTCTTGTTCCTTGTCTATGTGCGAGCGGAGTATGACTCACGGACTGTTTCAAGAATCAACTCGGCTATCAGTTCATCATCTTGTTTCAAGTTATATATTCCGCTGTGAGATGGATCATCTATGAAGGGGTCATGGATTACTACAAGATTCCGTCCATCTGGACTTTCTGTAAGTACTTTTTGGCGAACTTCTCCAACATTTAAGATAGCTATTTTTGCATGTAATCCAATGTTCAATTTTTTGGAATAAATTTTTCGAACCTCAGTAATTTCGCTTTCTCTGCTTGAACAGTTGAGAAATTCCAACCAATTTACAGATAAACTTTCTTCACCTGCTCTCAACTTGAAAGCGCCTGGCTGAATTTGTCCATCCAATATATATTTAGGTTGGCAGTATCGGGTAATGTGGTATTGGTCGGGTATCTTATCACCTTTCATTCTGAGATCCAATCCCATACCCCATAGGGTGTCACAGTTTCCATAAGAATATCAGTTGTTGCTGTCCCTGAGATACGCATTTGTTTGTCTGGATGTCTTTCATTCGGTTTAAATATAACAAAGCGCGTATCCCCATTCGGCAAGAAATGCACGCTGAATAATCGATTCTGTTCACTTCTCCAAGAAGCGTAAATATTATCTTCAGGCATTAAAGAAATAGCGGGATATTTTAGGTTGGGATGTGATTGAAAAAAATTATAAAAACTGCGAAGAGAACCAACAGTTATCCCGGAACTGGAAGGATCCGCTTCCTTTGCGTCATTAACTAAAGTAAGAAGTCTATTTGCCAATCTTTCCCTATACGGGACGGACAGCGTTGTTTTAATTCGGTATATTATTTCTTGTGCCGCGTCTTCTTCGCTATCAAGTAAATCTACTTGAGTGAAGGGGTCTTCTTTCTCAGTCCAGGGTCTTATAAGAACCTGGCTACCCTCCTGGCTTACGGCTGTCAAGGAATATGCATCCTTAGACACTTTTCGAGGTTTTTGGGGCAAGCGATTTCTTCGATTCCACACTTCATCATCTGACTCACCAATTGAGGAATAGTCTATAAGAGATTCGTTCCCATATGCTATGGTGGCTTCTTGTATTGTCTCCTCATATAAATTCAGTTCAGACATTATCTTCTCGCTCCCAAATTTTTTGAATTTCAGGGGTTGTTAGATCAGTAAAACCTCGGACTATCCATTCATGTGCTAAGTCAAACCATTCACGAACAGCTTCTTTACTCGCTGATTCACCAATTGCCCGCGTCTTCAATTCGAGAACAAGCAAAGGAACTTTGTCTTCAGTTCGTGTAGCTTGTTTTAAATTAACGATCAGATGCCCTTTCTTTTCCTGCAAGGGAAACTCTGTCTGCCAGGAAACTTTCTCAGGATTCGGTAAAAAACGCGCCTTTGTTTGTTTCCAGACAAAATCCAGAAATATTCCTGGAAGGTCATTAATCGTATTCCATCCTTGCCCCTTTGGAATATGGTTGATATAGCTAAGTTCATATTCGATTGGTTTAAGCTCGCCTAACTCAAATTCTCCAAAAAAATTTACGATAGTATTCAATACACTCTCGAAATTCCTGATGACGTGGTCATATCGGGGGTAATTGCTTTGTCTGCGTCGCCAATTGAAATAAAACCGATCGAACTGAAATTGTACCAACTGATCGTCCGACTTGTTTATAAACCATACTCTTGGTAATGGCATCCCTGTTGCTTCATCTACCAAAATTTCACCTTTAACTGATGCTAACGGTGGGGCATGTTGGATAATCGGATAATCAGCGCGAAGTTTATCCCAAAGAAAACCGATATGAGGAATACGGAGCTTATCGGGAACTTGAAATCGCATCCCACAAACAACTTCGTTAACAGGCGGATTCTTATAACTTGGAAGAGCGCCTGATAAAAAGGAACTTTTGCTTGGATTGGTCATGACATCTTATTGTATAGTAATTTATAAAATCAAATAGAATATAATAAAAAACATTCCTTGACGTTGTTCTTATATTGCGGCTGTCATGAAATTCTATATTGTAAATATATAAAAAGACGGGTTAATCTGTCAACAAGCATCTAACATTAGTAGTTTTTTATTTTACTTCAAATGCCTCATACTTCACCTCAGTCATTGTAAACTCAGACTCTATGATTTTAAATTTGCTAAATTTATAATCTTTTCAAATTCAATCTTTGATAATCTTATTACTGATAATCTCGGTTGTTTGATAAGTCCGATGCTTTGCAAAGTTGGTTCTGTCTTGATTTGCCCTAATGAGATAGGAGACTCAAAGGTTTTTATTGGGTCGAAGTCTATTGCAAGCCAATTTGCAGCATTAGTTGTAGGATCTTGATAGGGTGGTTTTGAGACCTGCATTGTTACCAATATTCAACAATTAATTGTTTTTAATACTACAATTTCTCTGTTCTCCGCATTACTCATTATTTTTGCTGACCCTTACCTGACCCCTGACTTGACCAGTTGTTAGCCCTTTTCAGTTCTTTGGGTAGAAATGCATCGATCTCAGCATCCGTGAACGTCATGTCTTCAAGCTTTTTCAACGCCTCTTGCGCTTTCTTATATGCCTGGAACGTCGTGCTCGGCGCACCGCTGTAAACCGTGTGAAGCTGCTCGACTAGTTGATCTCGTTGTTTCTGCAATGCTTCGAGGGGTTTCTCTCTCATGGCAAGGTCCACAAGCACAGACAAGTACTTCTCCCGGATGATCCACAGGTCATTCGCCGCTTGCTTGTGCTTCTGCGCCAACTCGCCAAGGTCGTAGTTCTTCGTGTAGGAGTTGAGTGCCAACAAAGCAGTCGATACGATCATCCCCAACGCAGCGCCGATCTTGCCTGCGCCGAACACCGCGCCAACAAAGCCAGCGGTCGTAATGGCGGACAATGTGATCTGCCAGAATTTGATTCGTGTCAGGCGGGACAAAAGTATGTCCGCGCATTTCTCATGAGTCTTATGGGAGTACACCACACGCCCGTAACACTCTCTCAGTTGGCCCTCAAGAATGCTGCGCGACTGGGGTGTGTCATCAGTCTGGGAATGCTGTTCCAAAGATATCCCTCCATTTCTGCTTGGCTGACCACTTCCGGGAGACTTCCAATACTCCTGTTTCTCATCCTGGTCAGCCATCCACTTGAAGAAGTCTCGACACATGAAGTCGTAGTAAAGGTATGACTTGTCCCGATATGTGCAGTTCTCGATGAACTGGTATGCGAGAGTGTCAACGAGCAGTCCACCAATCGGAACATCCCACTTCTGTTTCCACGATCGCATCATCCGGCAAAGAGGAACAAGGTTGCCATTGCAGGCTGCATTCCTGGTACGAATTGCCTCAATCTCCGGTCTTGGGTTTGTCGTGTGCCATTTCCCGCCGTCATTGGAATTCGGATAGGTGTAGCTTCCCGCCTGATTCGTGAACACAGGTACTACTTCGAATGTGATTCCATCCTGGAAAGTGACGGCCACTACTTGGCCGTCGGCTCCAATGTCCGAAGAGGAATAGGTTTTCCGCATTGAGGAACGGATTGCTTGAAGAAGCGCGGATTGTCCGTTGCCGTCGTGAGCGTCGTATTGGAAGTAGAGTGTCGAAGGCAGTTCAAAGACCATGTCAAGATCGCTGAAACCCTGTATGGCTGTGTTTCTTCCATATGAACCGACATAGAGACTGTGGGAGGTGTCGGACGTCGTGTTCCAGAAGTCGGTGTTCAAGCGTCGAGTGATCGCTTGGTAACGGCTTGATATTGTGCCACCATCCTGGACCTGTATGTTCGTGCAGAACGTGCTGAACCAGTCTGCCAATCCCATAGCATTTCTCCATGGTTAACATAAATTATACTGCCTAATATGCATTCTTATATTATGGCTGTCGTGAAAATATATAGTGTAAATGTATAAAAAAACAGGTTGTTCTGTCAACAAGCATCTAACATTAGTAGTTTTTTATTTTAATTCAAATGTCTTGTACTCTGCCTCACTCATTAGAAACTCAGGCTCTATGATTTTTACTTCTTCATAGGTTAGCTCATAGAGTTTGTAAACCATAACGGCTATTTGCTTCTCTAATGCCGAAGTATCTGCTTGCGGGCCTTTTTGCTTTATAACAAGGATTTGATCAACAAGGGTGATATCTGTTTACATTTCCATATTACTTTTGGTTGCTGACGTCTTCTATGATTTTATAAATAAGCCGCCTCTTTTAATATGCTGTCTTTAATTTCCTTTCTGATAGCACTTTCAGGGACAACATCAACGTGGCAGTTTAATTTTTCTTCAAGGAATAAAGAGAGTCCTGTTAAATCTAAAAGATTAGCTCCTTCTTCAAATTCAACCAACACATCAATGTCGCTTCCTTCTTTTTGCTCACCTCTTACATAAGAGCCAAAGATTCCTTTAATTTCAGATTTATACCTTTGTCGTATTTCTGTTTTTAAATCTGATAGTATGTGAAGAATTTCGCTAACTCCTTGCACGTTTCTCTGGTCAATTCCCATTATTTACCTCCATATTCCAAAAATGTTTTACACGTCATTTTATCCTTTTTCCTCCGCAATTGCAATATCATCAGGTGTGAGGTCGGTTCAGCCTTGATTTGCCTTAATGAGATCGGAGATTCAAAGGTTTTTATTGGTTTAAAGTCTATTGCAAGCCAATTAACATTGTTGGTTGTGGGGTCTTGATAGGGTGGTTTTGAAACCTGCATTGTTACCAATATTTAACGATTAATTGTTTTTTAATACTACAATTTCTCTGTTCTTCGCGCTACTCATTATTTTTGGTCTGACATATCCCCATTTACATGAGGACAAGGTTCTTCTGCATCCTGTAGTTGAAATATAAAGGTCCGACGCTGCTGACTGCGTTATCAGAACGGTTCTTCGTAATCTTTCATTTCTTTCTCGTATTTTTCAATGAAATTGAGCAACAACTCACCCTTTTTAGCAAAATATTTCTCAATAAATGTAGAAGTTTCTAAGGGAATGAAGTCGATATTCTGAGCTATGATATCTGTATAATTATATTCTGGAAGTTCAGAAAAAAATGAATCCTTCTGAATATTTTTTATATATACCTCCAAATCCTTCGGATTTGTACCATTAGGATATTTTATTCTGAAAAAATCGCTTTCATCAAAATCAATCGTTTTACTATTTTCACTATTATAAATTCTTTTTGGACCAAACATTGGATTAACAATTATAAGTTTGTTAAACCCTTTTGACGCGTAAAATAGCAGATTATTAATATATGGATCAAAAAAACTATATCCTATAACAAATATATATTTTTTACTTCTTAGCAATTCATTAAATTTTTTCATAAGGCTGAAAAAAGGTTCAACCGAAATGGTTTTAGATCCTTGTCCAAAAATTACATATGGATTGTGAAAGGGTTCGATATGCTCTTTTTCTTCTTCGGGAAATTTTGTTTCTTCATATATTTCACCAGATTCAACTCTTACCCAATCAATAGAACCATGAAGCTTATATAAATTTATTCTACCAAACTCATCTAACTTATCTTCTTCATCAATACCTATCCATTTGCCGTTATAAAAACCTCTCCAAGGAATTTCATTATGATTATGAAAATACTCCTCAATTACTAAGTCATTATTTAAAGTGCAAACATCTAATCGAAAATCTTGGGATGAATGTCCTTGAAAGAATTCTCGTAAAGGATCAAAGTACCCAATTTTATTTCTGTCATAATTCAACCACTGTTTTTTTAAAAGAGATTTCAATTTCATTTCTAATTCTTCAAAAAGATTTTTTCTATCCTGCTTTTTATAATCAGTCTCCAGTTCTACCAATTTATCTGCCCAATTACCTGTAATCGGATAAGGTAAAAAAACTTCTCTATTTTTAATCCTTCTAATGAGGAGAACCAATTCTTCAATATTTGGATTAAATTCTATTTCGCCGCCCGTTTTTATTGATCTCCACTCGGCATGGTATGCCATACAGGATATTAGAAACTGCAAGGCTTCTTTTTCGGTAGCGGTGAAACCATCATCATCAGAAAGTATCTTTTTTTTCAAATCGGCAAACATTCCTCCTGATGTTAAACATCCTGTTTCAGAGGAGAAACCCGCCCCCAAAAAGAATAATGTCTTTTTAATAAGTTCTACTTTCATATTAAATAAACCAAGGTGTCTCTTGCGAAATTCTGTTTTTTGGGATATCTCCATTAAAATGCAAAGAAAAATCAGCTATCATTTTAGAATATTTGGTTGTTACAGGTTGCCTTGTTTGCATTAGCCCCTTCCAATTCAATCGTGAAAATTCATATACCTGCGACAATATCTCGCGGTGTGAAAAACCGCCTACATCTGCATGGAATATTTTCACTTTAATGGGCAACTCGTCCTTTACCCTACGAACTGGCTCCATTTCATATCTATTGTTATTGAAAAGCAAATATTCGTCTTTACCAATTTTTACATAACTTCCACTTTCAGGCATCCCCATATCATATTCGGCATCAAAACATATATCTGATCTACTTGCGGTATCATTGACTTCAATAAGCGCAAAAGGTATATCTAAACTTAACTTATTATAGATTACCTGTTCAAAATTTTTTATCTCATCTTTTCTTGGGGGTTTGTAATAATGAATAGTTATTCTATCAGGTCTGCCAATTGACTTTGAATAGTCATCTATTGCTCGCTTTAAATGAGATATTAAATCTTCTCCTGCTTTTTCCTCTGGGAAGCCGTGTATTATTCCTAAGCATCCTTCATTATCGAAAAAAACAGCGCTACCTATCCACTTCTGGTCTTGTAATTTTTTGTAATTATATCCAATCACTAAGTCGTTATATTTTTTTGTGTTTAGTTTCCATGGGATTCCGCCCAATTTAGCCAATATAGCAATTGCTATATTAGGCAAGTAATAATTAAAATTTCCACTACGAACACTTTTATTTGCAATAAACTGAGAGGCAATTCCTTTCTCAAGCAAGAGTTTTTTAACCTCATAATAAGTTTTTTCTTCTTCTTCATCACTTTCGTATTTGCTAAATGGTCCTATAATCACTGCTGCATAGTTATAGTAATCATTAGCAGGAAATTGAACAGCAAGAAATTCCTGTAACTTCGATGGTAATTCTTTAGTGCCTGAATAGGACAGGCTTTTTTCTTTATCTAATACTACAGGAATACCAACATATGTCAGCAATCCTGGGAATTGTTTTAACCCGTTTCTTAAATATTGATATACTTTATTGGCATCATCTCTTTCATTGTAAATAAAAAAGATTTTTATATCGTTAGCGTTATCAATCTTTTTATATGGTCCATACTCTCGCATTCCAACTACTGCATTAACTGCTTTGTTTTCGCCGCCAAAAACCATCAAATTGTCTTTTAATATTATTCTTTGCTTGTCTTTGTCTAAAACTGTTTTAAAGCCAGTTTTATCAATATTAAAAAATACAGATTCAAAATCTTTTAGTCCTGACTTAAGAAAATCAAGGATATTTTTATACTCTGTCTTATAACTGCAAGGAATGACTCTATTCGCTCCTTCTATTCCTGATCGGATTTGTTTATTGGCGATAACTTTAAATGAGTTTGATGAAATTTGCGCATGTTTACAAATTAATCTATTACTCAGGTTAACTACTTTCCCAATAATACCAATTTGAAAATTTTCTTTTCTACTTATTAATGTAAATTCACTTCCAACACTAATGGATAGTTCTTCACTGAAAGATTTGTAAACTAAATCATACCTTATAAATGTTTCCCAGTCCGTATTAAAGCTTTCTTTATATTGATAAACAGAGAGGTCAAAAGCAGTAGGATTTAAATCAACATAAAAACCTTTATCTAAAAAGTAACGTGTTAACTCCTGTTTAATGATTAATCTCTTTAAAGATTTAATATCAAAATTGTCAGATAAAATAGAATAAAAATTATTATCCTTATCCAACGAAAAATTAATTTCAACTTGGTCTTTATCCTTAATATTGTTTTCCTTAAGCCATTTGTCAAAATTGTTTCTTGCTTCATCAGTTTTAAGTTTATTTTTTAACCACTGTGATTCTTTGACAGTGATGACAAAACCTTCTTTATTTTTAATGTTTACAAACCATTGTTTATCTAAATGGAACTGCAAATTTGTTCTATTTAACAACAAAGTACTCATTTATCTACCTCCTTCAATTATTGCAATCTCCTCCGGCGTGAGGCCGTAGAGTTTGTAAACTATTTCATCAATCTGTCTTTCCAGCGCCGACGTATCGGCGTGGAGGTCTTTTTGCTTGAGGACAAGGATTTGGTCAACGATAGAATCTAATTGTTTCTTATCTGTGTCTTTGAAGGCTGGTATTGGAATTTGCTCGAAATATTGAGGTTTTACCTCAATAAATCCACCGCTTCTAACAACACAAATTGTCTTCAAGAAATACCAGACCACTTTTGAGTTTAGAAGACCCAATAACCATTTTGCATCTGTCGGTAAGAAAACTGCTGGGGCATTGAGGTACGTTCCGCTCATATCATAAGCAAACTTATTGGAACTTTGAAGATTGGGAAAAATTATCTTTGGTTTTCTAAAAAAGTCGTAATAAGCACAGTTTCTAAGTTCCCACCAGTATTCACCCTTATCATATCGCTTTTTAGCTGCTTCGGCAAAGGGTTCAAGATGTTTCATGATCATAGGAAATGCCTTTCGCATAGCTTCAAAAACCTTTGCTTCATCTTGCCCTTCGTAAATTTTGCGTGTTGATTTGTTTTCAAAGACAATCATTTTCTTGCCAATGGATGGCGTCAACCATTTCTTGATATCTTTACCCTCGAAAACAGGTTTGAGGTGCTTGCTGTTTCCTAAATCTTTTTCTATTATAAATGCATCATTCAATGCTGTCTTAATGCCGTAATAGCACTTTCCAAATACGTCTCTCAACTTCTTATGAATAGATATTTTCCCTGATAGCTCAGCTTGTCCCTGATGGTCAAAACTCCATGAAGACTGCTTCAGGGCTGATCTTGGCAGAAGCGTATAAGCAATGGCTCCACCCAAATTAAAACTGCTGAATAGGTCTTCGGTTACTTTGAGATATGCAAATGTTTCCTGATGCTCGGATTTTGTAGCGAGCAAGATTATTGGGTAGGTTGTGGTGCCCTCAAAAACACCAACAGATTTAAAGTCAATATATTTGTTTAATGAAAAATTATCCGAGACATATTCACGTAGCGTTTTTCCAGCAGTTGTCTTATCAAAAGCATTATTGATAAAACAGAATACCCCCTGATTTGTCAGAATATTAAAAGACCTCTCATAGAAGTAAGAAAAAATATCTCCGCCGGGGGCAAACACGGTGTAGGCAGCCTTAAGATATGTTTTCAAATCTCCCAAATCTTCAGCCCTGATATACGGCGGATTTCCAATCACCACATCAAACCCTGCTTTTAATCCAAACATCCACTCAGAATCAAAAAAATCGGCTGATGCGTTCTGATCGTAGAGGTCAAAAGAGGCGATTTGCCGGGCAGTGGTATTATTCCAGCCGTCATTTACCAAAAGCCCTGCAATGTCCTGACGCAGTTTTTTGTCCTGCTTCTGGCATTGAAGTTTTTCTTTTCTGGTTTTAGCGTTAAAGTACTCATGGCGAAGTTCCTTTAATTCTTTTTCAAGTCGTTCTATCTCAGGATTTCTAAAGGACAACTGCCCTTGTGGTTTATCCAGTGCAATCAGCGTATTGGCTGCCACAAATTTTGTTTCCAGATTCGGCAGAGAGCGGATGCCGAGGTTTTCCTTGCCGGGCTGTTTTTTCTCGTCAATAATGAGTGAGATAAAAAAGCGGAGCTTGGCGATCTGTACGGCTATGGGTTGTATGTCCACACCATAAATACAGTTTTCAATCAGGTAGAGTTTTCGTCCGTAGTCAAGCTCGTTGTTCTCAAAGGCTTCTTCAATATCCTGAGTTGCATGGTCCCTTATGTTCGGGTCGTCAATCTGTAAAGCCTTGTCTATCTGTCTTTGTTTCCACAGTTCGTTTCGCGGATCAAGCTTATGCAGTATATGCACCAACTTATGAAGTATGCCCATGGGGAAGGCGCCGGACCCACAGGCAGGGTCAAGTATTTTACCGGTATCAATTGCCGAGATTATTAGTTTTGTTTCTCCTTCTGTAAAATCGTGAGGTTCGTCTGAATAAGAAAGCAATTTTCGTAACCGTGCCTCTGTATCAGGAGCATCCTTGCTCCTGATTATCCCCCTGACTATTCCGCCAGGAGAGCAACTGTCGGCAGGGATACCTCCGCCAGCAGGGATGCTGGCGGTACTTTCGGTCCAGCTTTTAGCACAATCAGGTAAAGTGATCCCTGCTTTTGCGGGGTTTTGACGTATGTAATTGCGTATGGCTTCAAATGCCTCTCTGTTTCTGACAATGTGGTCATATGATTCATGCATCCATAGTTGTCCTTTTCCCCCT
>JANLHY010000677.1 GCA_024653795.1 Candidatus Brocadiaceae bacterium
GTCTCGATGGTTATGTCAGGCGTCATGATCAAGACGGCTATTTATGGCTTTATACGATTTTATTTTGAATTCCTTACACCTTGTCCACCCTGGTGGGGGATGGTCATCCTCATTATAGGCGCTACTTCTACCATTTTGGGCGTGCTTTATGCCCTTATGCAGCATGATATGAAAACGCTGCTTGCATACCACAGTATAGAAAATATTGGTATCATCCTTATCGGGATCGGATTATCTATGATTTTTAAGTCATATAATTTGATGGCATTATCATCTCTTGCCATGATTGCAGGCCTTTATCATGTGATTAATCATGCGGTATTCAAGTGTCTGCTTTTTGGCTGTGCAGGGAATATCTACTATTCGACCCACACAAATAATATCGAAGAATTCGGGGGGTTAATAAAGCGGCTGCAGGTTACTGCCCCGTTATTTCTTGTGGGCGCCTTATCCATTTCTGCCATTCCACCCCTGAATGGATTCATGAGTGAGTGGCTGATATTCCAGTCCATACTCAACGGCTTTAGTCTGCCGTCAGTGTTTTTTAAAATAATAACGGTCATTTGTGGCGCTATTCTTGCCTTGGCAGGCGGGCTGGCCGCAGCGTGTTTTATCAAGGCATTCGGGATTTCATTTCTTGCATTGCCGCGTTCTGAGCATGCAAAAAAGGCAAAAGAGGTTCCGATTATTATGCTCGTCAGTATGGGTTTTTTAGCCTCGCTGTGTGTATTTATGGGTCTTTTCCCGGCAACGATTATGACAACCATTAATCAGGTAAATACCCATCTTCTGGGCACAAATATTATAAATACTATTACTTCATATGATTGGTTGCAAACAAGGTCAGTCCATACCAATTTTACAGAGTTATCTCCAAAAAGCGCTTCAGTATTTGGCTTGATACTTTTAGCGGTCACCTTTGGAGTCTTAACCATACTAAGGCCCGGCTTCAAAAGGAAGATATATGAAACCTGGACGTGCGGGATATCACCGGAATCGAGATTCGGGTATACTGCTACTGCCTTCACAAAACCGTTTAAGGTCATCTTTGGTAATTTATACAGACCCCGGAGAGAGATTCGCGCTGCGTATTCTGTCCCTAAATATTTTGTTAAATCAATTACCTATATTGGTGAAATAACACCTATATTTGAAAAATATTTTTACAATCCTGTTTCCAGGTTTGTTTTAAATATATCAAATAAGGTAAGGTGGGTGCATACCGGCAGTATTCACGTGTACCTTGCCTATATATTTGTAACCTTAATAATTGCAATTATGTTCTATATTTATCAAGAGTAACAAGGCATTGAAAATGGCTTCAAACATACTACTTCCTATTTTGCAGATTGTTGTTATTGTAGGGTTGTCTCCTCTGGTAAAGGGATTTATTAATAAGATGGAGGCGCGTATACAGTGTCGAAGGGGTCCTAACCTATTTCAGCCCTATTATAATCTTGTCAAGCTGCTCCAAAAAGATGCAGTAGTTTCAGAGACAGCCTCGTGGATTTTCAGGGCAACTCCTTATGTTGTGTTTATTTCAATCTTACTTATAGCGTTGCTGGTACCGGTGCTATCATCACAGGTGCCGCTCAATTTCATAGGCGACATTATCCTAATCATATACCTGTTTGCCTTAGGAAGATTTTTCCTGGCATTATCTTCCCTTGATACAGGAAGCGCCTTTGGGGGTATGGGGGGGAGCAGGGAGATGACAATATCTTCCATGGCAGAACCGGCCATGATGCTTTCCATATTTACAGTTTCCTTAACCGTTGGCTCTACTAATCTAAGCAATATCACCAGTACATTGCTTAATTACAAATCATTGCATCCATCCCTCTTTTTGGCCTTTGCAGCCTTTGTCATCGTTATTATTGCAGAGACAGGAAGGATTCCAGTTGACAATCCTTTTACCCACCTGGAATTGACGATGATTCATGAAGGGATGATCCTTGAATTTTCCGGGCGTTATCTGGCACTGATAGAGTGGGCATCTTCAATGAAGCTGTTGTTGTTATTGACTATCCTGGTGAATACCTTTTTACCCTGGGGGATTGCCACTGACCTTACTTTCCCAAACCTGATTATTTCTTTTGTGTTATATCTTGTTAAGATCGGATTTTTTGCCTTTGCGATCGTTATACTAGAATCTTCGCTTGCAAAGGTCCGGTTATTTCGTATACCGAACCTGTTAGGCACATCATTTATTCTATCTCTTCTGGCAATTATTTCGTTTTATGTGGTGAGTTAATTATCATGAAACAGCACATCATAGTAAATTCCCAGATTATTGATATATTAGCAGTATTAATGCTCATGTCAACAATTATGCTCATCGGCACAAGCCGGGTAAAGACCTGTATATGGGCATGTGTCTTTCGCTCTTTTTTTCTGACATTAACCAGTGGTCTTATAGCCTATTTTTCTGGTATCCATCACATTTATATTACAACAGGCGTCTCGCTGGTACTTAAGGTTGTTGTTATTCCAGGATTTCTCTTTTATATCGTTGACAAGGTTAATATTAAAAAAGAGGTGGAGTCTTATATTAATTATACATTATCACTGCTGATCGCTTGCGGTGTTATCCTTATTGCATACTATGCAACTCTGCCTATCATCCAATTTGAAAATACCTTTATGCGGCATTGCCTGCCCGTTTCACTCGCTATTACCCTTGTGGGATTCTTTGCAATGATCACGAGGAAGAAGGCCATTACCCAGATACTTGGACTTGTTACCATGGAAGACGGTCTTTTTTTTGCCGCCTTGTCCACGTCTTATGGTATGCCCCTTATCGTGGAGTTAGGTGTATTTTTTGATATCCTGGTGAGCGTGATCATTATGGGGGTTTACCTATATAGAATCAAGGAATCCTTCGATACCATTGATACAGGCTTCTTAAGGGAGTTAAGGGAATGATTAGAGTTTGGAGTTTCCAGTTTAGAGTTTCCAGTTTGGAGTTTGGAGTTTGGAGTTCAAAAAATGGCTACTATCAAAAGGTTTGAAGATATCTGAATAAAAAAAATGATAATACTCTGGCTTTTAATTATACCGATAATAACTGCTATTGCGTGCGTTCTCACAGGGAAACATAGCGTATCAAAATATATAAGTATTGCCGGTAGTTCCCTCGCTTTACTATACAATATATTCCTTAACTACAATATTTACGTCCATCGCTCCCTCGCAGGGCTAAATAATTTCTTTTATATGGATTCCTTGAGTGTCCTTACTACCCAGATCGTTACCATCGTGGGTTTTGCGTCTTCATTGTATTCAGCAGGATATATGGCAGCAGAACTTCATGAAGGCGTGGTTACACAAAAGAAGTTACGATTGTACTACTTCCTCTTTCATATGTTTATCTTCACCATGTTATCGGCATGCGTGGTAAATAACCTGGGAATTATGTGGGTGGCAATTGAAGCTACTACACTATCTACCACGTTTCTGGTCGGCTTTTACAACACAAAACTACATCAGGAGGCGGCGTGGAAGTATATCATCATTTGTACGGTGGGAATCACATTGGCATTGTTTGGCGTTATACTAACCTATCATTCGTCCAAAGGTGTTCTTGGTGAAATTGGGTATGCGCTGAATTGGACGGACCTGCTTGCCGTGGCAGACAGGGCAGAGCCGCATCTTATAAAACTGGCATTTCTCTTTATCATAATCGGATATGGCACGAAGGCGGGCCTCGCCCCCATGCACACGTGGCTACCGGATGCGCATAGTCAGGCGCCTTCACCAATAAGCGCCTTGTTTTCAGGCGTACTATTGAATTGTTCCTTGTATGCAATTATCCGATACCATATCTTGACGTCCAAATGTGTAGGCAACAGCTATTCAGGCACACTCCTCATGGTGTTTGGGCTTATTTCTGTCATCGTTTCAATACCTTTTATCCTAGTGCAAAGGGATTATAAACGGTTGTTCGCCTTTAGCAGTATAGAGCATATGGGGTTTATCGCGCTTGGAATAGGTTTTGGCGGTATGTATAGTGTTTACGGCGCAGAGTTGCATACATTTAACCATGCCGTAACGAAATCCCTCTTGTTTTTTTGCGCTGGTAATCTATTTTTGAAATATAAAACAAGTACAATGGAAGGTATAAAAGGGGTTATTAAGGCCATGCCTGTCACAGGGGTCATTTTGATAATCGCTGTCTTCGCCATCACAGGCACTCCGCCGTTTAATATATTTGTTAGTGAGTTCATGGTGCTTGCTGATGGCTTTTCAAGTGGAAACGCATTCATCATCATATTCAGCTCATTGCTTATAGTATGCATTGCGCTTATTTTTGTTGGGTATATATATAATATATTCAAGATGATTTTTGGTGTATCTCCCGAAACTATTCCCAAAGGAGAGATAAGTAAATTTACCATTGCGGCAATGCTCTTCCTTTTGTTCTTTGTGCTGGTTATCAGTTTCTATGTGCC
>JANLHY010000690.1 GCA_024653795.1 Candidatus Brocadiaceae bacterium
TTTAGGAAACAATGATTCGGTATAACCCATGATACGATAGACAGTCAACCCTAACCATTCATGTATGGCATTACTAAAGCGGCTTAAATTCCCGGGAGATGGGAAAAAAGTGCTCAATGAAACATTATCAAACATCGCAACTTTAGTTTTATAATCAACGGGGTATGGTATAACATTCAATCCTTCTTTTTTGAAGCACCCGAAAGACCTCGGCATATGGAAAGCCGATGTAATTAAAACCCATTTACCATTGTTTGAAAGTATCTTAGACATTTCCAATGCATGCTCGTGGGTGTTCCTTGAATTCCGTTCGATTGTTAATCTGGCTTTATCAATCCCAAGAGATAATGAAAGTTTTTCCAGATAATCAGCCTCTTTCAGACGCTCGTCCTGTTCTAAGTCACCTGAACCGCCTGTTAATATCAACCTTGCCTCAGGATGTTTCCTGGCCAATATGACCCCTTCGATTATTCGATCAGCCCGGTCAGTAAGTTCAACAAGTCCCGGACGCGACGATTCCATATCCACAGCGCCAGCGAGTATAATGATGCCATCGATTCTTTCAGGAATTTTACCAGCCTGAACCCTTTTTTCTAATGTGTTAAACATCATATTTGGTAAAAACTCCAGTCCTGAAATAATTAATAGAATTAAAGCCACAATAATTAGTCTACGACCCGTCTTAGGCCTTCTTACAAAAAGTACTGCCCCGGAAAGCAATAGTATAAACACAATATTGAAAGGGATTACAATTAACCACAGAACTTTAGACAGTATAAAAAACAATTTTATTTATCCTTTATAATCTCAAGAAAGACCTCTTCTGTCTTCCTTACATTTTCTTCGATGGTAAATTGTCTGAGGACTTTTTCCCTTCCTTTTTTACCCATCTGAAATCTTATTCCAGGATTTTGAATGAGATATTTTATTGCCTCACAAAGAGCATCAACATTTCCTGGGGGAACAATGATTCCAGTTTTACTATTATCTACTACCTCTGGTATTCCTCCGACATTGGTGGCGATTACAGGCAGTTCCATTGCCATGGCTTCTACAGCAGCCATTGAAAAGGATTCTATTGTCAAAGATGTCATTATCAAAATATCCAACACCTTTAATATTTTTGGAATGTCGTTTCGGTAGCCGAGGAATAGTACCTCAGTGCCAATACCTCTTGCATTTACAAGCTCTCTTAGGTCTGCTTCCTCTGGGCCGGTACCGCATATAACACAAACCACATTGGTAATACCTACATCCTTAAGTCTTGCAATCGTTTCAACTAAATATCTATGCCCTTTATCCTTCTCAATAACACCAATGCTGCCTATGACAATATTTTCCTTCTTCAATCCCAGCTCATTCCTGATATCGTCGGGTACATTTTGAGGGTTGAAGATGTCAGTATCAATTCCGTTATAAACTGTTATTGCTTTCTGAAATCCCTTCTTATTTACGGCAAAAAACATTTTTACCTTGTCCGATACAGTCAATATCCTGTCAAGGAGCATTAAATAGAACATCCTCATTGTCTTTCCTAAAGTATCTTCTTTAAAATCATCATGACAATGCGCCACAACTTTCACTCCGGCCATTTTCCCAGCAATTCCGCCGATGAATTTGGACAGGTTATCAGCGCAATATATCAGATGGATATTATATTCCTTAAGAAGTCTTCTCAATTTGAAGACATGCCAGCCTGTGATTATATTCCAAGCAAAAGTAATAATAAACAACGGGTTATATAGTTTAATCTCTCTTGGATAAATACCGGTTATCTTTCGATTAATTGGAATCTGAACAGCCTCCATGCCTGACTTCTTAATCTCCTTAACTATAATCCCTTCCTCTGCATAAAACAGTATTGGACGGAATATGTCCCTTCTCAGATGCGTTATCAGATAAAGAGTTAAATACTCCCCTCCTCTCGGAGGCTTTCCCCCATTCATTACGAATGCTATATTAATCAAAGATTCTTTCAATTTAAATTTGGCTTGCTTAAATAAAACGGTTTAGCAGTTGCCAAGACGTTTGGCAGTGCAGTAAACCTCTGTCCTGAGGCCCGGGAAGATTATCTCAATAAGGATATATAAGCCATAAACCAATTGCCGGCAAAGAGAGCTTCCTGTATTTTTTGTGATGGTAACTATTAAAAGCCTTTGTTCTTGTTGGCTCGCTTACCATAAAAGTCTTGATCTGTGAAAATCCCGAGCGCTCAAGCAATATATGATATTCTTTTCTGGTATATTCCCTGTAGTGTCCATAGTACTTGTCATACTTCTCGGCCATCCACAGATCAAAATGCATATACGGATGTATCCCTAACATTAATCTGCTCCTTCTGGCTGTAGACAATAAGTTTGGAGCACACATAATCAAAGTTCCGCCATCCTTCAAAATTCTTTTCATCTCTCTCAGGAGCGGCAAAGGATTTTGCGGGAAGTGCTCTATAACATCAAAACATGTCACCACATCAAAAAATCCTGAATCAAAAGGTAATTCTTTAGCTTCCCAGAAATCTTCTTTAACCAGATTGACTTCGTGGTCCTTCAGAATTTTCAAGCCAACGTCAATCGAACCGATTGGATTCTCTAAGCTATTCGTCCCTTCATATTCTTCAAGTTTATCTATCAGATGAACGTCCAGATTTTTATTTATTTTTTTCAGCGTTATCAGATTAATTCCGAGGCCTCCTCCTACATCCAAAACCCTCCCGCTATTGCCGCAATTCTGCAAAATCCACTCTAACTCAAGCAGGTGTTTTCCGAAAACCTTTTCAATAATATATTCCCTGGACTTCCCGCCGAAAATATCTGCTGTTTCCAATAAAAAAGGGGCGATACCTTCCTTGCCAATCTTCATTTTCCTACGTTCCTCCTGTTCATGATGGATATGAGTTCCTATCCGCATAATAAAGCTTCACGTTCTGCTGCTCAGAACGTATCGCTTCATGAATCCTATGAAATTATGAAGGTAAGCTTTTACCTCTGAAATATTTCGTATCGATTTCAATCTGCCAAGGATATATCTCGGCCTTA
>JANLHY010000692.1 GCA_024653795.1 Candidatus Brocadiaceae bacterium
AATCTCAAGTGTTATATATTCCTTGATACCAGCGGGTCGATGGAATATAAATCTACAGGTATCAGTAAATTTGAATATGCCGCTACCCTCGCTGCCTCCCTGGCATATTTATTGTTGAAGCAATCAGACATGGTGGGATTGATCAGCTTCGGTGATAGGGTGCTCCAGTACATACCGCCAAGGTCACGCATCACACACTTACATGTACTCCTAAATACCCTTACAGAATTAAAACCTGCGGGTAAATCAAATATCGGTGTTATCCTTAACGAATTTATCGAAAAGATAAGTCGGCGGTCATTAATTATCATCATATCTGATTTTTTTGATGACATAAACAAAGTAATCAAGCAAGTAAAGTATTTTCAATTCAAAAAAAATGAGGTTATTTTATTTCATATACTTGATCCGTACGAACTGACATTTCCTTTCGAAACAATAACGTATTTTGAATCCATGGAAGACGAGAGGCGTATCCTGGCAGACCCAAAGTCCATAAAAGACCGATACCTTTCCGAGATTAACCGCTTTCTTGAACAATTCAAACAGGCATGTTTTGAAAATCAAATAGATTACTGGCTCATCGACTCTTCAACACCTATGGATCAGGCGTTAATTAAGTTTCTGGCAAGAAGAGAAAGTACTCTGTACAATAAAAAATTGTAATTACTCAAAATTAAGTTGAATAGCTCGAATTGGAAAACGTACAACAAAACCCACCCCTTAATCCCCTCCCAAGAGGGGACTTTCTTATTTCCATACTGGGAATTCTTTATTCCCCTCTTGGGAGGGGTCAGGGTTGGGTAAAAAATTCTACTCGAAAAATAGAAACTAAAGAAAGCTAATACTATAAAATCAAGTTGGAGATATCCCCTTTGACCCCTTACAAAGGAGGGAATCAGAAAGTCCCCTCTTGGGAGGGGTTAGGGGTGGGTAAAAAATTTAATTGTAGTAATAAATGAAAGTTCACTAAAAAAGTTTTACATGGTTATAATTTTATGATTTCCTTCCTCAACCCCATTTTATTATTTGGCATTCTGGGTGCAAGCATCCCCATCATCATCCATCTTATCAATAAGAAAAAGGCTGTCTCGCATAGGTTTGCAGCCATTGACTTTATATTACAGACCAATAAGCGCATTTCGGCAAAATTCAAACTTCGCCAACTGATCCTATTAATTCTCAGGGCATCCCTGATCACCTTCCTTGCTATAGCGCTTGCCAGGCCATTTATAAAAAACTTTACCGGTGGAACACCAGAAAAAGACGTCCCCACCAGCAACGTCATTATAGTAGACGATTCGTATAGTATGCAGTACTCAGACAATCACGAATCGTTTTTTATGTCTGCCAGGAAAGCAGCAAGGGGGATTATCAATAATTTGACAAAAAATGACGATGCCTCTGTGATT
>JANLHY010000456.1 GCA_024653795.1 Candidatus Brocadiaceae bacterium
TCAAAAAACTAAATTGTTACGAAAATTAAAGGGCATAACACAAAACTCTGGAATTTTCCCTTTTAACTATAGTATCATCTTATAGTCTAAAAATAAAACTGAGAATTTAACGTATTTAACAACTATCACAACCATTAGAATCTGATTTATGCTTTTAGGAGTACATTGTTCAATCCAAGGTGGCCTGCATAATGCCTTTCACGAAGCAGAATCTCTGGGTATAGACACGTTTCAAATCTTTACAAAAAACCAAAGGCAGTGGAAAGAGAAAACAATTGATGCAGAGGAAAAGTCTGCGTTCCTGAATAGCCATAAAACATCAAATGTAAAGGTGGTTTTTTCGCATGCCTCTTATCTTATTAACCTGGCAAGCAATGACGCCACCTTATGGGAACGTTCCGTAAAAACCTTAATCAGTGAGGTTCAGCGATGCCACGACCTTGGGCTTGAGTTTGCCATCCTGCATCCTGGTTCCGCAAAAGAATTCGGGGAACAGGAAGGCATTAAAAAGATCATTAAGGCGCTGAAAACTGCACACAGGGAAACTAATAATTCAACCGTAAAAATCTTGTTGGAAAATACTGCTGGCCAAGGCTCATGCATCGGTTACCGGTTTGAACATATAAAACAAATTATCGATGGGGTAAATTCCTCAAGGGTTGGTGTTTGTTTCGATACCTGTCATGCCTTTGCAGCCGGATATGATATACGATCAAAAATCGGGTTTGAAGCAACTATGGAAGAGCTTGATAAAATTGTTGGACTCCAAAACCTCCACGCCATTCATTTGAATGATTCGAAGGGAGAATTAGGCAGCAATCTAGACCGACACGAACATATTGGAAAAGGCAAACTGGGCTTAGAACCTTTCAGGCAAATCATGAATAGATTCACACATATACCTAAGGTAATCGAGACACCCAAGAAAGATACTATGGATACGGTTAATCTGGAAGTCCTCAGAGGATTAATAAACACCTAGAGCAACACATAGCCGCGTCCAAAATAATTTTATAATCCTTTCCAATCCCCCTGTTCCCCATAAGCGCTAACTTAAAATGACGGATCAATTTAACCGTGTGTTGAATAACGAATATCGAAATGGGAGCGAGTGATGGACCGCAGCGAATGAGTTGCCCGGCAATGTGATTTCCCGCCCTTGTTTTTGGCAAGGATTCCGCTGTACAAATAATTCTGACGGCAAAATCTATTAAGCGTTCTTCAAGATCAAATATTCTATTGTCCTTCGACATTCATCCTCCCCCTTTCTCCCCCTCTTGGAGGGGGACAGGGGGAGGCGATATTCGATATTGGAATCCTCATAAAAAGTAATAGCACTATCCCAACCTGATAAAAAAATAGCAAAAACAAGTTAGCGCTTATGGGGCTTCACCCCCTGCTATATGCTGACAGCCCTTCGGGCTTGAAAAAGGTATAATTTAAGTTAGTCATTTTCTAATCAGAATAAGCATAGAGTAACAT
>JANLHY010000728.1 GCA_024653795.1 Candidatus Brocadiaceae bacterium
GATTGGAAAGCCGTATTCGGGAAAACTGAACGTACGGTTTGATGAGGGGGAGTTGGAAATAGAGCATGGTTAGGCTCGTGAGGCACTGTCAGACGAAAGGGACAGAAACAGATACGTCCTCATGAAAATGGGGATAGGTCAAACCTAAACCGCTACGCCAGTTCCCTACTCTACCCGACTTCCTATTTATTTTTTGCAAATAAAAATGAGAAGGGAGATTTAACTCCCTTCTCATTTTATCTAAGCATTTAAATATTAATTAGCAGGAGAAAATTTCCCAAAACCGGCTGAGTATGGACTTAAGTAGGAAATCCCGTGGTCGCCTGTTCCTGTGTCATTATAAACTTCTTGAATGATGATAAATTCTCTCCATATATCTGGTCCTATTTTGGTCCCATCTGCGGCATACCATATACTATATGATTTAGTAGCACTCGCTGGAGCTGCAACAATCTTTACAAAATACTCCCACCTCTGTTTCTTGCCTTTACCGTCAATATAGGTTCCTTTTTGATGGTTAGTCAACCATGCACCTGAACCTATATAGGAAGGATAACCAAAGTGCCTATCAATTAGACCATCACCGTCACAATCCTGGTTGCTGAGCCATGCATCGTTCCATTTCATAATAAGCTCGTCGTCCTTGTAAGGCTGGCACCAGGCGGCATTCCGATAGGCATCACAGTATCCTCCGTTAAACATATGTGCTTGATAGTTATATCCCCATTCATCATATCCTGTTTCAATAACTCTCCCATCGCTTGTTAGAAGTGTACCATCCTGAATAGTGGTGCACTGCGCAAATGCCATACTTGCAAGAGGCATTGATGCAAGTATAAATAAGGCAATTAACAATATCCTTTTCACTTTTTCTTTCCTCCTTAAAAGTTTCTTAATACATATAATTAAAATCTCTAAAAACTTACTATAGAGCAGACGCATAAACATAAAGCCTCCCTATAAATCAAGGGGAAGAGGCGCTCTATTGTTCGATACGAGTACCACCTTCTTTCTTAATCGTTTGGCAAAATACAAACTATCTCCACATTGCGGATATACTGCCTTCTTGAAAAATCACCAATAAATTTCTTCATGCTAATAAACCTTTTCTCCTTTTACCTCCCTTTGATTAAATTAAAACCGTTTAATTCTTGGCTAAAACAAAAAAGCCTTACTGCAAAGATATTGAATTAACCATCTTCGGCAGTTTAAGTAAGTTGGGTTAAGGCACGAAACCCAACAAATTTTTCATTGCATAATATCTTTTTCTACCGTGTGTTACCACCATAAAGAAAAAAGTTGCGTCCTTTGCCCGTGATCTGCGATATTGCATTGCTCTCACACCTGATTTAAGGTATCTGTTGGGTTTCACTTCGTTCAACCCAACCTACATGACTTCTGCAAGATTGCTCCCGCATAGTATGATGTCCCCAGAATCTGTAGATAAACCGCCGTGGATACACGCCGATACGCCCTCCATGTTGCCCTTTGAGTTGCTGAATAATAAATCAAGGTAAGCCCCATTGTCAAGGGGAAAGTAGGCCTTTTTTCTCTCAAATCTGTAATCTGTGTCCCAATATGTCTCTTTTTCAGAGATCAGCGCCTTGCAAGTTCATTGAGAATCTCTATGCCGCGCTTGATGGTCTCTTCTGTGGCAGCATAAGAAATGCGGAAGTGGGTATGGCGCTCTGAAAATACGCTGCCTGGAATAATAAGCAGATTATTTTGGATGGCAGAGGTTACAAACTCCTCATCGGTGCCCCATGGCGATTGAGGAAAGAGGTAAAATGCGCCGCCGGGTTTTATAATATGATATTTGTCCTTTAACCCGTCATACATCAAGTCTCTTTTCTTTTTATAGCTTGTGATATGTTTGCTTAAATCCGTCCCCAATGACCTGAATACGGCATACTGTGCAAAAGAAGGCGCACAGACAAATGTGTACTGCTGTAGCTTGATCATCTCGCTGACAACACTGGCAGGGCCAGCAGCATAGCCCATCCGCCATCCTGTAATAGCAAATGACTTCGAAAACCCGTCCAGAATCAAGGTCTTTTCATAGTATCTGCCGATACTATCAAACTGATGTTCGTAATCATAGTCATGATATATTTCATCTGATACGATAAGCAGGTTGTGTATCCTTGCCAATTCAGCAATCTCTTTCAATTCCTGGGTAGTGCACATTGCCCCGGTCGGATTGGCAGGACTGTTGATAATGAGTATCTTAGTTTTTTTTGTAATGTGGGGCTGGATGCGTGAAGCCGTCAATTTAAAATCGGGATACGTGTCCGCAAACACCGTCTTACCACCGCAAAAATTGGTTAAATGTTTATAACTAACAAAGGCAGGGTCT
>JANLHY010000744.1 GCA_024653795.1 Candidatus Brocadiaceae bacterium
ACATCTCGTATCATTTTGTCCTTCATCTGATCAAGTGTCAATAATTCTTTATAAGCTTTTTCTAAATTGCTGCTTTGTATTTCCAGTTCCTGATTAATACGAACAAGGTCTTTAGTCCTTTCCTCCACAGTTTTTTCCAGATTAGTTGTATAGTCCTTGAGTATTTGCGTTTTTTCCTCCAGTTTACTTGCCATCATATTAAAGGAATTAGACAACTCTCCGATTTCATCATAAGAGGCGATTTTTATACGTTTACTGTAATCTCCTTCAGAGATACTTTTTGTTATCTCCGTAAGGTACAAAATAGGGCCTGATATTTTTTTCCCAAAGAAAAAAGCAGAAGAGATGACTGCGATTGTCACTATTAACATGATTGAAGAAACAATTGTATGAAGTCTTTTAACTGGTCCATAACCTTCACTCACATCAATTTCTGCAATAACACCCCAGTTAAGTTCTGGAATCCATTGCCAGAAACCCAGTACCTGAGTGCCTCGATAATCTATGTACCCCTCTCCATCATATCCACTATTTCCTTTCAGACAGGCTTCGACGCTCCTCGTAAATTTCCCTGTTGCAGGTTCTATTACTCTGAGTTCGAGAGTCGTTCTTTGCTGGACGATACCAAAATCTTTAAGGTCTTTTAAATACTTGGATTCAGAAAGCATAAATCCGTTTTTATTGATCAGATAGGTTTCACCTGTTTCTCCCAGTCGAACGCTCCTCATGAGTTTGCTGATCTCCATTACATCCACTCTCAGACATACCATACCGATAACCTTATGCTCATAAATAACTGGTGTTGAGATGTAGAGGGTTGGCGTACCCAGTTCGAGTTTCCCGTATTCATTTTCCAATGGAATCACAGAAGGTGAAATATCCGATACAAAGGTACTGCCGCTAACGGCCTTTTGGAAGAACTCAAACCCTGCCACATTGGTAATTAGTTTTCCGGTTGATGTTGTAACCTTTAAATCCCCATGACGGTCGCAAATGAAGATTTCTTTATAGCCATAAGCCTCTCTGAGTGTATTTAAGTGATGCAGCAACCTATAAAAATTTTCACTTCCCTCGGATTTATAGATAACACCAGGTACATTAGGGTTTTCGGCGACAATCCTGGCATCTGCCTTTCTCTCTTCAATCCATCGCACAATGAGTTCCGTCTGCTTGTTACCAACACCTTCGAGGTTTTGTATCAGTGCGGCCTGTAATGCTTTTTTTTCAGTGGGATAAACGAATACCCTCATGATAAAAATAGGAAACACGGCAAGCAGGATTGAAGAGATGATAATCTTCGTTCTGATAGACTTGTAAGAAGGAATATGAAATTTCCTCAGTATGATAAGGAAGCTATTTTGCTGGATTAAGTATTTTTGCAGAATCTGTTTTATGACAGTATTCATTCTATAAGTTATTCCGTTTAAGTCCCCCTAACAAAGGGGGATTCTCTATGCCATACATCATATAACCCGCATGAATAAAATGGAAATTCCTATACAATTAAAATAACAGATTCCACGGATTGTTTCTATTAGGATTAATTTCTGACAAAAGAAGGGATATTTTTCATGTATTGATCAATCAGTTCACCAGTAATTTCTGTAACACGCTCCTTAATAGCATAGGCCTCGATCGTTTTTTTTGCTCTACCTCTAACAAATATTGGCGCCTTTTCCAGACGTTGTTTTGCCTCCTCTGTCCATCTCGGTGGTGAAGGTATTTCTGTTTTTACCATCTCACCGGATGCCTTCAGATATGCCTGGAATTTTGTAATGATACCCTCGTTTCTGCTAGTCCGGTCACCCAGAAATGACTTGATTTGATCAATGACTTCTTTTTTATGTGCACTTTTTAGCTTTTCTTTGGCTTTGTCCCATGCATCCATACGGAGTTCGTCAAATCCGATATTTTTGATGCGTTTAGAAGCAAGCTTCATAGACTCATCCCGTATCTCAGAGAGAAAACTGGAGGTGATTTCCTTATAACCGTGCAGACGTGCCTTTTTCTGCATAAGTTTGTATATGCCAGGCCGAACAAAGTCAGGGGCACATTCCACGCGTTTCCGGGCTTCATCTGTCCATGGGATTTCATCATATTGCTGCAATTGGTCGTTACTCTCGATTCGATGTGTATCTTCGTCTTCATTCATAGATTTGGGGAATGCTGTCTTCTTATTTGCCATCATTTCTTCGCGTGCAGCCTTCATTATTTCTAATGTTATTTCCTGATAATTATTTTTTACAGCAAAGCGTTCAACATTTTTGATGACCATGCCTCGTCCAAAAGAAGGGATTTGTTTGAGGATACTTTTTGCCTCAGGACTCCAGTTCATGGTGAAATTCTCTTCCGTGCCAAATGTTTCCGATGTGGACAGCCGGATGACCTTGTTACCGTATTTACCAGGGACGTAATTACACCATCCATCCTCGTCCATCTGGTTCCCCGTAGTGGCCAGCGCACGTGCGCGGCATCCCTTGCAAATATCCATAAATTCACATACGCCGCACCTGCCATTGAGGCTGGCATGCCGCAAGGTTTGGAAATCGGCGGTATCTTTCCAGATTTCAACAAAACTTCTTTCTCTCACATTGCCAGAAATATTGGGCATATAAGGACAGGGAGTGACTTTGCCTTCGGGAGTAATCCTGCAATAGTGTGTGCCAGCTGGGCAGCCACCCGCATAAGCCCTGACAAGCGGAGAAGCGCTGTCGTGTTCATAGACAATCCTCCGATAGTGAGGAGCGCATTTAGCGCCCACCATCATCTTTCCGTGATATTTATTTTGTATTTCAAAAAGTTGGTGCAATGCCTGGTCGTACTGTTGTGGCGTAATATCTGTCAGGTCTTGTCCTTTTCCGGTACACACAAGAAAAAACAGGTTAAAGACCTTAGCGCCGAGATTGTAAGAAAATTCAATAATATTGGGGATTTCTTTAAAATTTTCTTTGGTGACTGTGGTCTGTATTTGAAACTCAATCCCCTGTCTGTGACATGCCTCAATTCCATTAAGGGTATTATCCCAGGCGCCTGGAATTCCCCTGAATTTATCATGCCTTTCAGGCACGACCGAGTCAAGACTGATGCCAACCCCCGTTACCCCGCATTGTTTGAGTTTCCTGGCAATATCATCGTCGATCATATTCCCATTGGTTCCCAGTACTACCATCATTCCTTTCTGTGAGGCATAGGAGGATAGGTCGTAGATGTCTTTTCTTAACAAAGGTTCTCCGCCTGTAAGTATCAATAACAGGTTTGGATTAAGCTCGGACATTTGGTCTATGAGCTTATATCCTTCCTGCGTGCTGAGTTCATTGGCAGATTGTTTGGTTAAAGCATTTGCATCAAGATAGCAATGGCTGCAGCGGAGGTTGCACCGATAGGTCGTGTTCCATGAGATTGCGTATGGTTTATAGTTCATTTTAGAACCTTTTACTACAGAGTTTTTAAGAAAACAACAACGAATAATAAATCATTGTGATTTAAAAAACAACAAATTTTATCTGTTGTGTAATAGATTTATGTAAACTAAAATATATTGGTTTTAAATTTCTCAGGTATTCGGTATTATTCTCGAAATAGTATTGAATACTATTTATAATAATTTTCAGGGTTAATGATGTGAATTAATATTCCATAGTTCCTCTTTTAAATAGATATTTCGTATTTCAAAATATAAATTGGAATTTAGGATAAGTCTCGATAGTCCTGTTGAGGCAGAGAACGACCAGATACAAGGTCACGGCTCTTTTCAGAGGACAGTTAATGGTATTCGATCATTCTTGCATGCGGGTTTCAATCCCATTATGACAACTACTGACTGGTCAAAATACGGAAAGTTTGCGCAAGAAACCGATGCGGGATTTAGATCAGTGGTCTGTTCTCTCAGTGCCCCACAATTGAGGTTAAAAATACTTCCTTTAGTCCTTATGGGACGCTGCGCTGAACTGATCAGACCTTACCACGAGGATGAACGAGTTACCGAGAAATGTTTTGATAACTTTGATATAAACAGCTTGCAGTGCGCCAGCAGCCGAATAGTAACCAGTAAAGGGGTCTTTGTTTGTCCCATACTTATTAACGACACAAAGGCGTGGATGGGCTGGACTCTGAATGAATCCCTCATTCCGTATACGATGGAATCACCCGCTTGTTATACCTGCAGGACGTTTGGATTAACCTGCAAAAATGACGATTCAGTTTCATACGAAACCCGCCTCTCTCAAAATAATGAAGAAGTAAAGGTTATTGAGAAAGAAAACGTATAGTAAATTATGGAGTGCGTGCATATCCGGGGCAATTACAGAGGTTGAGTTTGTTAATAAAGGCAATGGGTTTCTATGGGCTGGAGGTAATTAGCCGTTATTCTTATAAAGGGATGTTTATCGTGACGGATATACAGAATCCTAGTACAGAAAAGACGTGCGGGCTTGGATGTTGTGAATGATAAAAAAAGGCAGACCCAGAAAAAGGAAAGAGAAAAGGGGTAACAGTTCAGCCGACTCAAAGTAAAAGTAGAAGACAACCCCCTTGCCCCCTTTGCTAAGGGATTGACAATAAATAACATGAAACACCTTCGTGTTGTTGTGCCATCAGGGCTAAAGCCCCAGTATGGCGTGTACCCACTAACCCCAGCCTTAAGGCTGGGGTTAGTGCCTGTACTGAGACTGTCGAAGTGACGGTCTTATCGTTCGATTGAGCTCACGACGAAGTCTGAATTGGGCTTTAGCCCTGACAGTGCCTGATCTTCAAAGTATCGGACAACAAACTTGTTCAGATTATTTATTGTCAACCCCTTAGTTAATGGATACCCTTAATATTATTCTTTAAAAAATGTCCTGCCGCTGCATAATCTTGAGGTATTCCAATATCAAGAAAATTTCCTTTACTCTGAAAACCGTACAGTCCCTTGTTAATCCACAAGGGAAACATCTCCTGCTCCAATGAAATGTTAGTATTTGCCGGTATCGATTCCAGAAAGGTATTATTTAAAAGATACACGCCCGCATTTATTAATCCCGGCCCGGTTTTCCTGCTTTTTTCTTCAAAAGATGCAATTTCTCCGTTCATCGACAACTGAACAGAACCGTAACGACTAACATCTGACGCCTCTGCCAGAAGCAAGGAAGCGGTTGCCTTCTTTGTGACGTGTTGGTTCAGAAAATTAATAAAGTCCACCTGGTAAAATGAATCACCATTTAAAACCAACACCGGTTCCGATTTTAATAGCGGGAATGCCAGTCTAAGTGCGCCTCCGGTTCCAAGAGTTGTCCGCTCCTGAGAATATAAAAGTGTAAGGCCTTTGTAATACTCACCGAAAGTTGCTTTTACCTGTTCTCCTAAATAACCTGTACATAATACAACTTTTTTTACTCCTGCCTGGCTTAACTGATCCAAAAGGTAAGCAATAAAAGGACGGTTATTTACTTCTGCCAGAACCTTTGGTCGGCCGGATACCACCGAACGGAGACGTGTCCCAAGCCCTCCTGCCAGAATGGCTGCTGTAATTTTCGATAATTTATTCAATAGTGTTAGTCTGTTATGTCCAGTAATGTAAATCCTTCATTCTTTGTAACAGTTTAGTTTTTTGAAAACATCAATAGCTGAAAATACCTCTGTGACAATATGTAGCGGCAATTCATGAATTGCCGCTACATTGCATAATAACCACATTATTACTGGAATTTTTCAAAAAACTAAACTGTTACCTTTCTTTAAACATTGCTATATCTGCTGTTTGTAATTATTCTGTATCCTTTAATAAGTTCTTTTATTCCCATTTCAAGCGAAAAGATTGGCTTAAATCCAGTCTTTTCTATTTTTTCATTTGATACTATGTAGTCTCTCTTATCAGGGTCTTCACCCACTGGTGACTCTAAATACACAAAATCAGGGACTTGTTCTTTTATCTTTGCACAAAGTTCTAATTTAGATAGATTGGCATCTGATAAACCTACATTGTATGGTTCATTTTTCATGGTATCAAAATTGT
>JANLHY010000763.1 GCA_024653795.1 Candidatus Brocadiaceae bacterium
ATACAAAAAATCGTAATTCGTAAATCGTTCGACTGAGCTCACGACGAAGTCTAAAATCGTAAATTCCCATCAAAGAACTCTTCCGACTCGTTCGGGTTAGGGATTGACAATAAATAATCTGAACTTGTAGAGACGGCCCGACGGGACGTCTGTACTTGTCCGACACTTCGACAGGCTCAGTACAGGCACTTTGTAGATCAGGCGCTTCGACTGGCTCAGGACAAGCACTGTCAGGGCTAATCCCCGTTTTCACGAGGACAAGAGCCCAACTCAGACAAGACGTCACTAACCCCAGCCTTAAGGCTGGGGTTAAAGGGTACACGTCCTACCAGGGCTTTAGCCCATAAGCGCTAAGTTAAAGTTACGGATTAATTTAACCGTGTAATGAATATAAAAAATATCAAAAACAACTTAGCGCTTATGACCCCCCTCCCCTAACCCCTCCCACCAGGGGCGGGGGAAAAAATGCTTCCTCCCCCTTTATCCCCCTCCAGAGGGGGATAAAGCCTCCCCCTGTCCCCCTCACTGAGGGGGAGAAAGGGGGAGGGGGGAGGCCAGGTGGGGGTGCTGAACTGTTATCATATTTTAAAGGACTCCACTATCTTAGACGCATCGGATTCATTCATATAAGGATGCGAAGGAAGTACGAGCAGACGCTCTGCCAAATAAGTCGCATTAGGAAATGGATCAGGATCAAGGCTATATCCGAGATCATAAATATGGTGTATCGGACGCATATAGAATCGGGCGGTATCAATGCCCTTTTCCCACAGGGATTTCTCGACCTTCTCCAGTCTCTTAACATCATCAAAAAGCACAGGGAAGTGATTAAAGACAGGCCTGCTGCCGGGGACGATTTTGGGCAGCCTCAATCCGTCACAACCCTTAAGTTCGTTATACATAGCCATGCCGATCCTGATTCTTTTCTGGATTATATTCTCTATTTTACTGAGAAGACGAATAGCCACAGATGCCTTGAACTCTGTGAACTGAAACGGATTGAAATGTTCATGAACCTCTGTTGATTTAAACCTTTTTATCAGGGGGAATAAACTGCCATAGATTAAAGGCCTCATAGCAAAAGAGAATGCTAAAAGCACCGCAGGGGTCAAAATGCCGTCCTGTGACACAGGAAGTTTGTTTCTCTCTTCAGCCATAAGTGATGCCAGTTCATCGTTATCCGTAACCGCAAGCCCCCCCTGGAATGTCGATATGACCTTGCCCTTACAAAGGCTGAACAGAGACACATCGCCAAAAGACCCAACCTTCCTGCCTGATATCTCAGCGCCCATCGCCTGAGCCGGATCTTCGAGCATAAATGACCCGGAATCGGCGCATATTTTTTTTACCCTATCAAGTTCACACGGGAAGCCAAACATATGGACCGGAACTATGCACAGGGTATCTTTTGAAGTGTATCTTTCCGCAGACGCGGCATCCATATTGAATGTGTCGAGTGAGATATCACATAACCGCGTCTTAAGACCGGCCTTATTCATGGCAAGGGTAAGGGTTGGAACCGTATATGCCGGCAATAAAACCTCCGATCTGTCATGCAGCCTCTTCATAGCCATTATTGCTATATACAGAGCCGCAGTTCCCTTGTTTGCAGAAAGGCAATGCTTCACATTAATATATTTTGCAAAGGCCTCTTCTAATTCCTTTAATCGCGATCTGGACGATATCAACGAACCAATACCGCCCAAAACATCAAAAATAGTCAATGGCACAGAAGTTGTGGGAATCTTTCTCATCATTCTAATCCTTTCTTGCTACAATTATAAAAACAGGAGACAGAAACCACAGCGGGATAAATACCCCCTTTTTCCTTATAACCTCAAGTCCATGCCTCTTTAAAAACCTGTTGATTTCGTGATAGAAATAGGTATTCAGCGGCAGATCACCAATAGATGTATCATAGGTATAAACCCAACGGTACAACAAGTACATAAAAGGATTATACTTATTCCGGATCTCAAAAATAAATACGCCATTTTTGCGCAGCACCCTGCCCGCCTCTTTTATAATCGCCTCTATCAAACCCATTGTCGGTATATTATAAAAAATATTCACGCATACAGCCCTGTCAAAAGAGGCTTCCTTAAAAGGCATATTTTCGCCACCGGCATGAACAAAATCTATATGCTCACGGTCATTTCCGATCACATACTTTGTCCTTTCGAGCATCTTGAAAAATAACTCTAAACCAACTAATTTATTCTTTTTATTCTTGTCGCCTGAAACCATTTTTTTAAGAAACATTCCCTCTCCGCAGCCTATCTCCAGAAGGTCTCCCCCATGTCTCCCCGTCTCGGCAATAAGCTCATCCCTAACCCTGTCGGAAAGGAATCCGGACGACAGCTCCCGCGTGCCGCCACCGTCCTTTGAGACTCCTCGAAATCTCTTGAATGCCCAAGATAAAATCTTTAGCAACCAATTCCTGTTATTCTTATTTTTTGTTGCCATTTCTCATCTCATCTTCAAAACATTGGCTGCTAATGAACTAAATTTCTCCCAAACCATATCAACAGATATAGGGTCGAGACATAATTTATCCCCACAATCAAACTTATTACATGGTCGACAGACAAGATTATCTACATACAAAATCCTTCTAATATCATCAGGAATGTATGGCGCATAACGTTTAGGGTCCTGTCCTATTATTGCGACTACGGGTGTATTCACAGCGGCAGCGAGATGCATAGGACCACTATCATTTGTTATAAAGATGTGACATTTTGAAAGCACTGCGCTGAGATGAATTAAACCTAATCCTATTATTTCAATACAATTATCACTTTTCACTTCTTTAACAACTTTTTCTACTAAAGTCCTATCACCTTCGCTACCAATAACGACAATTTTAGCCTTGTGAATTTCAAGAATTTTCTTTGATAGACTGATGAATCTATCCACACCCCATTGACATGCCTGTTTAAATGCGTTCGGATTAATACCAACGACAAAATCACTTTCAGCAATCCCTTTATCAATCAAAAGCTTATCAGCATATTTTCGATAAGACTCATCTATATTT
>JANLHY010000775.1 GCA_024653795.1 Candidatus Brocadiaceae bacterium
TCTCCCCCTCAGTGAGGGGGACAGGGGGAGGAATACAAGGGGACAATGAGTATTCCCCGCCCCTGGTGGGAGGGGTTAGGGGAGGGGGTGAACTGTTACATAAAATGATACCTCTTTACCCCGTTATTGGTAATCACGAGCTTATATTCGGTGAAAAGGTAGATGCGCTTATAAAAGACTTGTTTGAAAAAATAGGCGTTGTAAATAAATCCAAGGGGCAGACATCTTCCCAATCCTGCTTTTTGAATGATATAGAAACATTAAAAAGAAATTTGTATCAGGAGATCGAATCGATTCCGGATGCAAAGTTAAAAACGAGGAGCCGCCAGGTCTTGTGTGAAGAAATCTGCGGTAAGTTGAACCCCGCATACATTTCTTATTTAAAAGAAGTGTTGTGCGAAACGAAAGACGGACAATCCTGGTATTCTTTTGTCAAAGAAGCCGATGGATTAAAGGTAAAATTTATAGCATTAAATTCTTCGCTGCCAGACGATGAAGAACAGTTCCAATGGTTTTTGAATGAATTAAAGCAGTTTAGTGGTCCGAAAATTATTTTTGAACACTATCCGCCGTATTCGACCGGGTTTCATGGGTGCCTGGATTTGATGGATAGTAAATCAAAAGCGGCACGGTTTCGGGATCGTTACACGCAGGTCTTTAATAACCCGACTTATAATATTGTGTTGGTCATCAGCGGACATGAACATAATTACCAGCGGATTTGCAAAACAGATCAAACAGGCAGTATACAACTACCCGTATATGTTGTTTCAGGCGGAGGTGGCGCTGAATTAACGGGTCATGCTGCATGTGATACTTCTCAGATACCTATGGATGGATTCCGGTGCTTAGGGCTTATTACCGCATATCAATTCATAGATATCGTTGCAGATACGGACAACAAAAATAATTTAACCCTCACGTGTAAAGTCCTGGGTTTGCAATGTGATTTAACCGAGGGATTACCTGATGATACCTTTGAAAGGCAATTTGTAAATGATCGCCTGGAATTAATTGATGATTTTACCCTGAACTGGGAAAAGCAAAGGTAGTAGTTCAGTTTTCCAATTTCAGGACGTGTAGACATTTATTTTTAGATTGCCAGACTTGTGGTTGTCTAAAAAGTTCAAGAAAACCAATACGTATGCAACCTGTAGGGGCAATTCATGAATTGCCCCTACCATATTGTATATCTGGAAACTTTTTGAACAGCCCATTACGGTGGGGGTGAAACTCTTACAAACAATGCAACTCAAGACCTTCATACTCCATTTCATACTCGGCGGCACAATCGTTAGTGTGGTAACCTTTCTGGGTTCGCAAGGGAAGGGCATGCTTGCCGCCTTTGTGGCAACCTTTCCTACCATGACCGCACTCACCTTTGCCCTTGTTTATGGTAAAGCAGGGCAAGTTGCTACCGTAAATTACGCAAAAGGACTGCTCTTAATGACGCCGCCGTGGATTATCTATGTTTTATGCCTTATTTTCCTCTTGCCCAGGTGGGGATTTGTGAAGTCGCTTCTTGCCGGCGTGCTAACCTATATGATCCTTGCAGGGATTGTCAGTGTTGTCATGAAACATCTGGGGCGGGGATAATAGACGATAATGAAGAGATAGTACCATTTATAATTCCTGTGAGGTTTCTCCTTACAATTGTATTGACATAGGAAATTAATACTATTACATTTACAACATAAATTCAATAAATCGCTGGATTATTTGATGTCGCTAGTCAAGAAAAAATACGGAGCTTCGGAAGATTATGGTTACCAGACAAAGAGGCGTCTGGTATATTTTGATGATCTCCTATAATTTCATAAATACAACACATTTTGTGGAATACTATAATCGCATCTTCACTCTACTATAGTTCATTTTATTTACAAGGAGTAAAAATGCTCAGTAGACAAACCT
>JANLHY010000776.1 GCA_024653795.1 Candidatus Brocadiaceae bacterium
CGTCACCCCCTGCCATCCAAGCTACATGGCTTCCGGCTTTTACCATGACGGGACTTTCACCCGTTAGAGTTCACTGCCCTTTGCTGGGCACGCCAAGAACAAAGATGCGACCCTTTTGTCCGGTTTCGTGGTGCTATCTCTGCCTCGAATTCTCCAATTTTGACCTTTCGTATTAGTTCAATTAGCGGGAAAAGCGCTATAACTGCCAACAAAAGAATGGTCACAACGTCAACATTGATCTGACGCCACGCAAACGTGTGGGCTATTAACAGAAGGAGCGCGACAAGCCCAACACTCCACGGCACTAACTTAGTGAGTATCTTCATTCGCTTCGACTGTCTTTCCGGCGCCTAACGATGCGCGTGATTGGCACACAATTTTTGCGTGTCCGCTCTACGCGAATATTAGGCATCCATTACGGTCGTTTTAGTTGAGATGGCTTAAGTTTCAGAACCGCGTTACGAACTTTTTCGTCTTCCTCCGGGATAGTGTGGCATGTCTTGCAATCCCTAACTCCATACAACCACCGTGGCTCATCCAACTTGGGTGGCTCACTCAACTTGGGTTGTAACTGTGTCATATCTAATATCGAATGCTCATACCGTGCAGAAAGATCCACGACAGTGCGCTTTGTATACAATCCTGTCTGTGGATTGAGGATACCGAAAATACTCCCTTGCTCTATGCCAACAATGAAGATGGTAGATAGTATTGAAGTTGTTTCATCGCCTGTGTAGTACTTACCGCCAACTTTTATTAACGAATAGGATGCGTCTCCTTGTCTTTCGATGTGCCAATAGTCCTTGACAACTAGGTTAGCATGTTTGACGCCCGTTACCCAGTAAGCATGATAAAAGGTGTCTGGGGCTTTGCTCAAAATAGGAGAGAGTTTCTGAGAATCAAAAAGATTAGAGTCCGGAGGAATTGTTACAAAGTTACTTTCTTTTAAAGTCACTTCATACAAGTGGTCTTGCTTCATTTCAACACGACCGACGACAAATGACAGGTTGGCACCGAAACTGCCTTCTACTTTAGATGAGATGATATACTATTTTTAGTTGAAATTGAAAAAGTGGCTCCCTCTGTGGGATAATCCACAGAACAAAATATAGCTATATTAAAAGAAAGGAGCCACAA
>JANLHY010000777.1 GCA_024653795.1 Candidatus Brocadiaceae bacterium
AAGCGTAATACTCCTCCTTATTTTACCCATTATTAACATGCTAATAGGCAGTTTAATAGGGCAAAAGATTCACTTTATATACCCAAACTCGCAAGATATTAGGATGTTGTTCTGCGGCTTTGTTTTCTTTGCATTATCTATCTTTGCTGTTAGTATCTATGACAAAAAAATAAGAAGCAAAAAACAACCGCATCAAAAAATCATATCAATAGACATTTTAAATAACTATAATCTAATTACAAGATAAGCTTACTCGCTAAGCGCTTTGACAATGGTTTCTCCAAACTTTTGTGCTGCAGCAGGACCGCTGGCAGTAATGATATTTCCATCCCTTTCTACATCTGCACCCGTATATTTTGCACCGGCAGATTTTATATCATTCACTGTAGATGAATAGGTGGTGGCCTTCTTATTTGTCAGCAAACCTGCCTTCGCAATGGTTACCGGAGCAATACAAATAGCGCCAACCAACTTTTTGGCGTTGTTTGCGTCATTCGCAATTTTATGAGCAGTTGGGTTATCCCAATATTCGCTCGCTCCGGAACCTCCAACAAATATAACTGCATCATAATCCGCCACGTTAATGTTGGTGAATAGAATGTTCGGTTTTACCTTGGCGCCCAACATACCGGTAGTTTCTTTTAACGAGGAAGAAGCTACGGTTACTATTACTCCATTTTTCTCTAAAACTTCCTTAGGTTTCAATAATTCCTCATCTCTAAAATTATTTTGAGCAATTATCATCACGGCTTTTTTTCCTTTAACTGACTGCATAGCGCTTTCCCCCATTACATTGGAAACGAACATACCCGATAAAATAAAAGATGCGAAAATCAAGACTGTCATTAGAAATCTGTTTCTCATTTTATATCCCTCATGAATAAGTCCATTGTATAGGAATTTTCATTTTATTTATGCGGGTTACAGGGTGGCATGGCTTATTCCCCTCTTGAGACTGTGTCGTAATTAAGGTATTTGATAAGAAAATACAAAAGCAGTAATGAATGGGAAAAGAGATGTGATATAATATACCTCAAGAAAGGAGGTATAGCAATGGCATATCGATATGGTAATCGACAACAAATGACATTATTACCCAAGAGCATAGAGGATTATGTAGGAGCAGATGATCCGGTAAGAATATATGATGCATTCATAGATGCAGTTGATTTGGAGAAAGTTGGAATTCAGACTGATCCCCGTAAAGTAGGCAACGCTGAGTATGATCCCAAGGCAATGCTCAAATTATTCGTGTATGGTTGTTCTTACGGATGGAAGAGTTCGCGGAAACTGGAGCGAGCAACCCATCACAATGTATCATTTATGTGGCTTATGGGAGGACTTACCCCGGATCATAAGACAATATCGGAGTTTCGCCGTAAGAACAAGAGAGCCCAGAAAGAACTTATTAAGCAATGTAGCCGCATATGCATGGAACTTGATTTAATAGATGGCAATGTGCTCTTTGTAGATGGCACAAAGATACGTGCAAATGCATCGCGTGGTAAGAACTACACAAAGCAGCATTGTGAGAAAGAGCTATCAGAGATAGATAAACGTATAGACGAACTTCTTGAAGAGTGTGAACGGATAGACGAGGAAGAGACAGAAGAAGGCTCATGGGTAAAGATGGAGAAAGAGCTTGCTGAGAATGAGGGATATCGCAACAGGATAAGAGAGGTACTGGAGCGATTTGGGGAGGAAGAGGAGAAAGGGAAAGCGCCTAAGACGATAAACCTGAGCGATCCGGAGAGTGCGTTGATGAGAAGTGTGCAAGGGTCACATGCGAGCTATAATGTGCAGAGTGTTGTGGATGATAAACACGGACTTATTGTACACGTTGATGCGGTAAGTGACAGTAGTGATGTGAACCAGTTTGCGAATCAGATTACCCAGGCGGAGACAATTACGGGAAAGGAATGTGAGGTTGGGAGCGCAGATGCTGGATATGCAGATACAGAGGAACTTGAGAAGATAGACCGAAGGGGGACGAAGGTAGTAGTTCCCTCACAACGACAAGCATTACACAACAGGGAAGAACATCCGTTTCGTAAGGATAAATTTGTCTATGATAAGGAGCAAGACTGCTACTTTTGTCCGGAAGGGCACAAGCTTATCTACGAGGGGAAACAAGACGAAGGCAAAAAGGTGGCGTACCGGATAACGGATGCCGATATCTGCAAGAAGTGCAGGCATCATGGTGAGTGTACGAAATCCCGGAGCGGGCGCAAGATTGTTCGGCTATTACAGGAAGAGGTCAAAGAGAAGCTTGAGCGGCAATAGATGATATACTATTTTTAGTTGAAATTGAAAAAGTGGCTCCCTCTGTGGGATAATCCACAGAACAAAATATAGCTATATTAAAAGAAAGGAGCCACAA
>JANLHY010000778.1 GCA_024653795.1 Candidatus Brocadiaceae bacterium
TTGTGGCTCCTTTCTTTTAATATAGCTATATTTTGTTCTGTGGATTATCCCACAGAGGGAGCCACTTTTTCAATTTCAACTAAAAATAGTATATCATCGGGGTGTTGATAATGCTGACTTCCCATCACTTGAATAATTGAATCTGCACCTAACAACCGCATCAACGCGGACTGGCAATTCCGCTGCGCTCCATTGCCAGCCGGTTATGCGGAGCGTTATGCCTCTAAAATAAACATATGAATACACACAACAATAATTCAGTATCTTTAGAGACACAAAAAATAGATTACATAGCGATAGCGTTGAAAGCTACTCTTGGATCTGTTCCATATGCTGGATCATTATTATCAGAGCTAATCGGTACAATAATCCCAAACCAACGACTCGACCGCCTGACAAAATTTGCTAAATCACTTGAGACTAAGATCTCCCAGATTGAGAAAAAGTTCGCTCAATCACAACTCAAAGATGATAATTTCTCTGATTTGCTTGAAGAAGGTTTTCGTCAAGCAGCCCGCTCTTTGAGTGATGAACGTCGAGAATATATTGCTTCGATAATTGCAAATAGTCTCTCATCCCAGGATATTGAATACATGGAATCAAAACATCTTCTCAGGATATTGGATGAGATAAATGATGTTGAAGTAATTTGGTTGCGCTTTTACGTTGTAAGTACGATGGGAGGAGATAAAGAGTTTAGGGAAAAGCATCAAGACATCATAAAACCAATTACACGAGTTATGGGAACTCCACAACCAGTTCGAGATAAGGGAACCTTGCAAGATAGTTATAAACACCATCTTGAAAGATTAGGATTACTAAAACATGATGGCAAGAGTTATAGTCTTTTACCGCTTGGTAACCTAATGCTTCGGGAGATCGGTTTAATAAAGAAGGAAGATAAGGCATAACCATGCGCTGCAGTGAAATCGAACCACACGGCGCTTTTTGAGCCAGATAAACTTTGGGGTTTGCAAATCAGCTTTTTGCTATTCGAAGTGTTTCAGTGGTTCGATTCCCTTAAATTCATATTATACCGTAAATATATACGAATCTCAAAACCTTCTAATCCATACTTGCGTTATTGATAAAATAACCCTGTTTCCTATAATAGACATCCCTGCATATAGAATCGTCCTCTCCTCATTATCAAATCTGAAAAAACTACAAACCTATTTCAATTAAAAACAATATACTTGTGAAATAGGGATGATTAAATATTACAAAGGATTAACCGATAATTTATAAATCATCCAGAATTGTTTGAATCGATGTGCCTGTGGATTGTATAGAAAATTGTACGGGAAGATACTGATTCAGTTTGGAAATAATATTACCCAGAGATAGGCAACGGCCAGCGCCAGGTAAGCCAGAAAAGAAACGGCAAGGAGACATAGAGATATCTTTCGAGGGCGCGCCCAGAGCGGTAGATTTGGCGCCAGCATCCGGTGGTTCAGGAGATAGAGGGCCACGGGAAAAATTACCGTACCAATAAAACCGATAACCGCGCTGGTTAGAATAAGCGGGCCAGGCGCATTGAGCAGCATGGTACAAGAAGTAACCACGGTCAATACTCCCAAAAAGAAATAATACCAGTGGCGCAGTTCAAAACGGCGGCTTTTGGGGAAAAGGATATGCACGATGTCTGCCTGCATGCGGCTTACGGCGTCCGCAGTGGCCAGCCAGGTATCCGTCAGGAATGCCGCAGCTACGATAAGAAACAAAATACGCCCTGCGTAGCCCCAGCTTACTTCGAAAAATCTGCTCTGCACTACGGCAAGTTCATATTCGTTGGGCAGAAGACCTTTGGGGAATAGCAGGGCGTAGGCCAGCAGGCAGGTCATGAGGGTAGTAAGCAGGTTTCCGCAGATGCCCGTCAGGGAGTCAACGGCGAGGTAGCGTCTCCAGGAATTCCATCGTTGAGAGCTTTCCAGAGATTCGTCCGGCAGATTTCCATCGCTGGTGATTGTCTCCGGTTTGCCAGTGATGAGGCCAGTGATGCGACCCATATGATCCGCCATGGCGCTGCCCTTGTCAAGCATCCAATATGAATAAAAGAGAATCCAGAAACCACCAAGAGGAATATGACGAACCAGCGATTCAGACGAATAAAGCCGTGAAAGATACTCTCGTCGGTAAGCAGGGTGTAGCGCCCGATCTCTACGGTTAGGGATTGACAATAAATAATCTGAACAAGTTTGTTGTCCGACACTTTGAAGATCAGGCACTTCGACAGGCTCAGTACAAGCACTGTCAGGGCTAATCCCCGTTTTCACGAGGACAAGAGCCCAATTCAGACTTCGTAGTGAGCTCAGTCGAACGATAAGACCATCACTAACCCCAGCCTT
>JANLHY010000784.1 GCA_024653795.1 Candidatus Brocadiaceae bacterium
TTGACGTCTTAAAAAAATTAGTGTCAGACCTTAAGAAAAGCGTTGAAGACCAGGAAATAAAAACTGCGGTGCTTGAGAGAAGATATCAAGAAGCACAGAGACCGTTAGAACCTATTAAGAAGGCTATTGAAGATTTAAATAAGTTAGTGACGAATAAATTGGGTGAGCAGGAGAAAAAAATTACTTCTCTGGAAGACAGCATTAAAACACGCTCAGCTTCTTTGGACACTACGATGAAAACCTTTGAGGGGCAAATGAAGGCCGTTTCAGATCTGGAAACGCGGATGAAAAAAGTAGAAAAACCAGGCGGTGTGAGTCCTGGCACGGCAACAGCCGGGGTTCCTCCTGTCGCGCAAGTGCAGGCAGCGATGGGAACCGAGACGGTAAAGGCTGCAGAGGGAACAGAAACAGCAGCAATAGCAGAAATAGCAAAGGAACGCATTCCAACGCCTGAAGGGGGTTTTAAAGAGATGGATGATGGTTTTTATATACGCAATGTAAATCTCTTTCCCTTTGGATCTTCTTCGCAGATTAAAGGAGATATAAAGAATTTCTCGGATAGAGACAGGAGTATCGCTGCTTTTACAATTAAGGTCTATAATGCTTCTGACATGCTCCTATTTACGCAGGATTTTTCAATCAAGACTTTTAAGAAGGGGGATATCAGGGCATTCAGCGAAATTATATCCGGGTATACACCCCTGGATATTGCAAGGTATGAAATTATGCCGAAGAGGAGATACTAAAATTTGAGTAAATACAAAGGTTTCATAATTTTGCTTTTCGTATATTTTATAGGCGCTTATTTAGCGGGAAAATTGTTAGCCGAAGAAGAAAAGCGTCCAACATCAAAAGAGTCGCCTGCTGCCGTAGAGAAGTATCCTGATATGGTCTTAATTCCTGCCGGTGAGTTTACTATGGGTGATAACACACGCTATAATTGGACGTTTATGCTGGCGTATAATATTTATGACGGGCCTGAGCACGTTGTTTATTTGGATGCTTATTATATTGATAAATACGAAGTAACTAATGAGCAGTATAAAAAATTTGTAGAAGAAACCGGGTATCGTATGCCACGTTGCTGGAATGATGCCAGGTTCAATCGGCCCAATTATCCAATTGTAGGGATTACTTGGGATGATGCCGTTGCATATGCAAAATGGGCGGGGAAGCGATTGCCAACTGAGGCTGAATGGGAAAAAGCTGCGCGAGGCACGGATAAACGTTTGTGGCCATGGGGAAGTAAATTCAATAAATTTAAATGTAATGTGTGGGAATCCGGAGAAGACGGACTAAGGGCGACAAAACCTGCAGGGTCTTATGAAAATGGGAAAAGCCCCTATGGATGCTATGATATGGCGGGAAACGTATGGGAATGGTGCGCTGATTATTATGACCAGAACTACTATTA
>JANLHY010000007.1 GCA_024653795.1 Candidatus Brocadiaceae bacterium
TCTCCCACGACATGTTCACGTTTCGGCGCAATAGCGTCAATTTCATCGAGAAAGATAATGCTCGGTGCATGCTTCTTTGCCTCCTCAAATATTTGTCGAAGCCGTGCCTCGCTTTCTCCATAGAATTTATTAATAATCTCCGGCCCATTGATCGTAATGAAATAAGCATCGGTTTCGTTGGCTACTGCCCGTGCAATGAGAGTCTTTCCGCAGCCTGGCGGGCCATATAACAACACACCCTTTGGAGCGTCAATTCCCAAACGCTCGAATACCTCGGGATGCTTTAAGGGAAGTTCTATCATCTCGCGTATCCTCTGTATTTCATGACCGAGGCCGCCGATGTCTTCATACGAAAATTTTAAACGTTCACTAACTCCCGGTTTTCCCTCGGCAAATTTTAACAGCGTTGTGGGATTGATTACTACGACTCCTTTAGGGGTCGTGCTTTTAACCACAAAATCGGTAAATCGACTGCCGAACAGGGTGGCACGTATCCGGTCGCCCTCAACAGTAGGAAGTCCATCGAGTAGATTTCCAATGTATTTACTGTCCCGTTCGAGGTTAACTGTAGTGATTGGGGTAAGGACGACATTATCTGCCGGATTCCACGCTATTTTTTTTATGGTGGCCTTTTCATCAAGGCCTATATGAGCATTACCACGGGACGGGCCATCGATCTGGATAATTCCTTTCCCACGATCCTCTTTAAAGGCAGGCATTACCTTTGCGACCGTACGCTTCTTGCCCACGATTTCTACAATATCTCCAATCGTGGCGCTTAGTTTTTCAATATCGGCAGGGTCGATCCGTGCCAGTCCTCGTCCTACATCCTTTTTTACAGCCTCTGCAACCTTTAAGGTTATTTCATTCATTATCCACACCTATTCCTGCCACTAAGGCACGAAAACACAAAAAGTAAAAAATCAGAGAATGATCCGCTTGATGTTAAATATACAGAGTAAGGATGGGTCAAGCGAAGCAGACCCATCAATACCTTTTAACATTTTTGTTGATGGGTGCGCTCCGCTTCACCCATCCTTACATCTCTATAGCGCGGCATAGCCGTAGCCAAAGCAAATTTAACCACAAAGTCACGAAGAGTCCCAACCGTAAGGAGGAGGTACGAAGTACGATTTACGATTTAAATCTCAAATCGTACCTCTTACCTCTTTCATGCCTGCCTGTGCGTTTCACGCAGACAGGTCTTGGGAGGAGACTCCACAATTCCCCTCTTGGGAGGGGTTAGGGGTGGGTACCTTTCCCCGTTTTCACGAGGACAAGGGTCGTGAAATCTCAGTGAATATCTCACGAATTACCGATCCCAGTTTACACGAGGACAAGCTTACCCACCCCTAAATCCCCTCCCAAGAGGGGACTTTCTAACTTGATTTATCAGTGTTTTTGACCTTCCGTGTTTCAGTGGTTTTTATAAATATTACATTATTTCACTAGTTTTATCTCAAGTACTCCGTTTTTATACGTGCGCGCCATTTTGTCTTTAGTGAAACTTTCCTTCAGGAGGATTTCCTTATGATATTTCTTTTCGCGAGTTCCTGCAGAAATCTGCAATATGTCGTCTTTCAAATCGATACAGATATCCTTTTCTTCCACTCCTGGCATCTCGGCCACAATCATGGTATGGTCTGATTCTTCAAAGACATCGACAATGGGTTCCCGCACTTCATCTACAACAGCATCTCCCTTTTTATCCTTATGTATATTGCCAAAGGGTTCTACCTTTATCTTGTCTGCGCCCAACCCGCCCACCTTTATGGAAATGCCGAATAAACCACTCAAATTTTTATTCAAGCCCTTAATCTCACCTGTCTTCTGGAACTCCTCCCCTTTTTCTGCGAGGTCTGAAAGTTTTTCTACAAAGTCGCCGAGACCTTTAATAATGCCTCCCAATCCCAAATCAAACGTGCCTCCTGTTTCTTTCTTTCCTGTCTTTTTCGTAGCCATAACATCCTTCCTTTCATAAAAGTATGAATCGTCAGGTTTCTCCCTGTTTAATTAAATGTGCTTCCCGTTTTCCCCTCTATTAACGTATAGGAATTTCAATCTTGTATGATTTCCCTCTTGGGAAGAGACTCCACAAGTCCCCTCTTGGGAGGGGTTAGGGGTGGGTCCCTTTCCCCGTTTTCACGAGGACAAGGGACGTGAAACCTCAGTGAATATCTCACGAATTACCGATCCCAGTTTACACGAGGACAAGCTTACCCACCCCTAAATCCCCTCCCAAGAGGGGACTTTCTAACTTGATTGTATAAGAATTTTCATTTGAAGTTTTGTATCACGAGTCCTCATCCGGTACCTTCTCTGCTATTTCGGTTGTAGTCTGTATTTTAATTCCATAATTCTTGACCTTATTATGCATAGTCTTGTAATCGATCTTGAGTATCCTGGCCGCCTGGCTCTTGTTACCGCCAGTTCGTTTCAACACCGCTGTAATCAGCTTTCTTTCTGCATGCTCAACGCACTTAGCTACCATATCACGAAGGGAAAAGTCTTTACCATTGTTGATATCCAAATCCAGCGAAGCGGTATAGTTGGCATCCAGATTTGCTGCACTTGCTATCTGCTCAGACGCAGGACTTGCCTGCTGTTTCTGCTCCTGTATCTTTATCAGAAGGTGTTTGGGTTCTATAACAGTAGTTGCTAATAAGACCGCTCGTCGGATGACATTTTTTAGTTCTCTCACATTCCCTGGCCAGATGTATGTCAGCAATACCTCCAGCGCCTCTTTTGTAATCCCACGAACATTCTTATTGAGTTCTTTGTTGGTGATATCCAGGAATCTCTTGCAGAGAAATACAATATCGTCCTTCCGCCGCCGCAGCGGCGGTATTTCAACGCAAAACTCATTCAAGCGTTGGTAGAGGTCCATTCTAAAATGCCCCGATTCTATGAGATACTCCAGTCGTTCATTTCCTGCCACAACGACTCGTACATCAACATCAATCTCTTTATTGCTTCCTAAACGTCGAATTCGCCGTTCCTGAAGCACTCGCAGCAATTTACCCTGCATAGACTTGGGTAGATTCCCAATTTCATCCAGAAATATTGTGCCGCCGGAGGCTATTTCAAATCGACCTGCCTTTTTCTGGTCTGCACCCGTAAACGTGCCCTTCTCAAATCCGAAAAGCTCGCTCTCAATCAAGGTTTCCGGAATCGAACCGCAATCTACGACAACAAAGGGTTGGCCACACCTGGGGCTTCGATTATGGATGCTCCGTGCTATCAATTCTTTGCCAGAGCCAGTTTCTCCGCAAATGACAACGGTGAAGTTGGTCGGGGCAACGCATGCCACCAATTCGTTTACCTTTGCAATTTCGGCGCTATTCCCCATCTGCTCAAACAGAGGCATAGCGAAATTCAACTGTGTTTTGAGCGTGCGAATTTCCTGACGCATCGCTCTTTCTTCGAGGGCCTTCTTTACCGTAAGCACAACCTCTTCATTATCGAAGGGTTTGTTAAAATAGTTGAATGCACCGTGTTTGACGGCCTCGACCGCTGATTGTATTTCCCCGTATGCGGTGACAATAATCACAGGGGTTTCGCTGCCGGTATGTTTGATTTGTTTCAGGACATCCATCCCGTTCATGCCTGGCATACGAAGGTCTAGAATGACTACGCTGGGAGATTCCTTATTAAAAACCTCCAGCCCTGTATTCCCGTCATGTGCTGTGTAGGTTGTAAATCCTGCCTGATTGAGGACGTGCGACAGCATTTCGCACATATCAACTTCGTCATCTATAATGAGGACGCTTGTATTGGAATCGGTTGCCATAGCTCAGAGATTTTTCGTAATAGTTCAGCTACCTTAGACAGGATGAACAGGATTAACATGATAAAAGCTACCTTATTTCTTCCTGATTATCCTGTTAATCCTGTCAAAAATTAATTTAGTTATATCAGGTCTATCCCCCATTTTCATGAGGGCAGGCCTGTTATCTTGCCCTTGACATGAGAGTCACATGTCAAGGGCTTGTCAAATCTTTTTCCTCCGGTGAACTATTACAATTTTTCTTTTCACCCACTGCATCTTTGAATGGCAGGTGGTAAATTAAGTAATCAATAACTACATCGGAAGGTAGTTTTTCATCTGCTTTATGAAGCATACCCAGAAAAAGGATTCCCGTTTCGCCATCTTTCAAAGTCGTATCAATTCGGTTTGCAATAAACACATCGCGTTCTGTCAGGTAGTCAGCACGTCCATCTGTGCCTTTTTCAGCGTTTTTTCGCGTAGTTGCATCTTTGATTAATTGATATTCTTTTATCAATAACGCCGGGTCTTCGGTTCCCATCAGGGTTGCCCCCTCATGGATAAGTTTGAGCAGCAATTGATGATTTCTCCCTCCGCTATTTGCTATATCCCGTACAATTTCTAGTTCCTTTCCACAGACCGGCAAACCATCCTGATAGACCTTGACCCGATTATAACGAAGATTCCTTTGATTTAAACGTTCTTCAATGCCCGTCCATAGGTCGTTTATTTTTTTCAGGTGTTGTTCCCACTTATGTATACTGTACTTTTTAATATATTCTTTCTTTAATGACTCTGCTAATGAGCCCATATCGGCCTCGGTATGAATAATCGGTATATAAATAAGTCGTCGTCCCATTGTCTACGTGTTCGTGTACTGTTCCTCTAGCCCCTGTTTTATAACTTCCTTGACACATTCAAGGTTAAATGGTTTGGTTATGTAGTCATACGCCCCAAGCCTCATAGCCTCTTGTGCTGTCTTCAAAGTAGCACAAGCCGTGATCATCACAACGGGAAGCCCTGGCCGAATGGCCTTGATCTGCTGAAGGGTCTCAATACCACCCATTTCAGGCATCATAATATCCAGCAGTACGAAATCCACGCCTCCATCCTTTACCTTTTTAACGGCATCTTTCCCATTATTTGCCATGTCTGTTACATAACCTTCTTCATAGAGTATTGCAACCAGCATTTCACAAATATCAGATTTATCGTCAACAACCAGAATAACGGGTTTCTTGAATTCAATTCCCATAAAATTTCCTTAAAATTTGCTAATGAAATAAAAGGTATTTTTATGGAGGAAGCGCAAGTTTTATTCCTACTTCGTTTTATAATTTTGGAATCTATCTCGACAGGCATTCCAATTAAATAAATTGAAATAATCAAACACCCGTGTAACTTTACTCTAATTATCATGTTAAGTAGAGAAAGAAATTCCGTTTTAGATTGATTTGAAATTCCTTTGTTACAATGAC
>JANLHY010000039.1 GCA_024653795.1 Candidatus Brocadiaceae bacterium
CCCGCAGCCGTTTGTCTGGACGGCCAAGTTGGAGGACATCCTCCGTAAGATCGAGCGGGCTCGGGCCAAACTGGAGTCCATCCAGCCTGGTTGCACGCAACCCCGGCGCCAAAAACGGGAAGAGTGATATGTCTAGTTATTTACGGGACACCACACTAGCGACTACAATCACCTGCAACCACGCCAGGGAGCGAGGTGCGTGCGTGGTAGGCGGGGCATTGCGTAGTACCTGGCGCGGGTGAGGCGTGGGATTCGGGGCACCAGCCCACTATGGTAAATGGGTGTTAAGCAATCACGTAGACTTCAGTAGCGGGACAAAACGTAACATGAGCAATGGATATGAATTAAAGAACATGGCCTTTGCTGCACTGAGAGCAAGAAACTGGGTAGAAGCCAAGCAACTATTTAATTCTGTGATCGAAATCGAGCCCAATTACATTCCTGGCTGGCGATCACTTGCCGAGGCAGAATATGCTCTCAAGGAATACGACCTTTCTCTCAAGCACTACCTAGGCTATTGCAAGCTCTCCTCCGAACCTCCAATGTACGTCATTGAGAAAATGGCCTCTTGTCTTATCAAGCTGGCACCAATCCAGCATGACTGTAACCTAACTACAAAAGAAGCCATAAACCGTTTTATCGTTGAATATGCCCAACTTGTGCCATTGCATCTACTGTCGAGAATTTCTTCCTTAACAGCCTTATGCCAAGGAATGCTGCATGATCCCGCATTGAAAGCTCTAACAAACAGTCTTAATCAAGACACATTTCAAACCACTGGCGTAGCACTTAAATTATTGGCTACCTACAAGAGTAGGTATCGTGCAAAGTCGGTAGTGTCTGTCGGGGCTGGGTCTATCGTTTTGTCTTCTTGCTCGGCTACAAAATTAACCGTCGAGCGAATAGACGAAACTACCACTCAATGGAGGCATGAATTAGACAAGAAACCACACAGCCTCCTCTTGATGCAAGATACTATTCTGACTGTTATTCCTGATTGGGAAGCTGATACGACTGCCTTTATTGCAATGTATTCTTCAGGCAAGAGCGCATATAGAATTCACGTGAACGGCTGCCGCACACTGGCTTCCATAAATCGACGTAAGAATATGTGCACGATCATTGTGAGCGACTGCGATTTCACTCATTCAAGAGCCTACATACTTTCACCTTCCGGTGTCGCGAATGAGATAGACCTTAACTCTTTCCAGGCGACATGGCAATACATTTGCCCATTTTCTTCCGAAGATTGGATTGTGGGCTCTGGCAATGAGCTATATATCATTTCTGCTAACGGAACGATTGACCGGTTCTGGCAAACAGAAAAGGTGTCTAGGCAGGTTCCACCAGGTTTGCAATGGTCTGAAAGAGAGGACAATGCCTTCCAGACACTAGAAATTGATCGCACTGCCGACGAAAGCGCAATTAAAGACGCTTACAAGCGACTGGCAAGAAGATGGCACCCAGATGTTAATGATGACCCACGCGCTACAAGAATCATGCAAGACATTAATGCGGCGTATGAAATACTTATACCTACGCAGGATGCGCCGAGATCCATTTCGGGGTCATTTTCTGATTATTATGACTTTATCGACTCCATATGCTCTTCGGCAAAAGGCAACCGTCTAGTTGTAATCACAGGTTCTCTCAAGTTGTATCATTGGAGAAGCCGACAACTGATAAAAACCCACCAGTTTAAAGAAAGTACCTCGGTGCTAGCCGTGCTCGAAGATGGCTCGACATTCTTGTGGGATGGCAATTTCATTCGTTTTCAAGAAAATGGCACAATGGTAACAATCCCGCATGCAATACTCGGCAAGACCTTTGAATCCCACCCTAATGCCTGCCTCACGCCGGATGAAGGCCTTCTATGGGTTTATTCCCAAGATCAACGGAGAGTCATGATCTTTGATCCCCGCCAGCCAGTATTTCTAGGCAATGTTGTTTTTCCAACACGGGTGAGAGCCATTGAACACGCCACTACGGATGACAGCGTGCTAGTCGTCTCAGATTACATATACCACATTCGTTTGCAACCACGAGAATGCTGAATGGGGTCACCTTGATTAGTGATTATATTTTGGCGTTGACCCTCTATAATGCTAAATAAACCTATCAATTGGGACTTTAAAGAAAACATTTTGCTACTCTATCCAAATCAAATCCCTTTAAAATCTCCTCACCGGATACCCAATGATGGATTTTCTTTGTCTTAACATAATCATGGCAGCTACTCCATCTATACTCTTCTTAGGACAAAGGCAAATATCTCTAACTGAAACTTTTCAGCAATTTGATTATTTTTCTTTATAATAATTGGTTCAATTATTATATTGATTCATTGTGCATTAGATATAATAGAAAGAATTGCAGAAATTATCGTAAACCTTATAAGAGTTAATTACCTTGTCAATCTTATTATTAGAACCTCCACGTCTTCCACATCCTTATCGGTTTGAGGACGTAGTCAATGCCCCGCTCTCAGCCTGTCTTTTAACAGGTTACATATCCTCCGTATTACACAAAAACGAGATAGAAGCTGAAATTATTAACGCACATCTCTATGATTGGTCAATAGAGGAGACAATTACGCATCTCTCAAGAAAATCTTTCCTGCTTTTATGTGTTCATATCGTGTATTTATGGGAGAAGACGCAGGATATATTTGATATGCTGTCTGCTTTGAAAACGATGAATTTAACCGTACATCTCAACCTCTATGGATACTATCCCACCTTTGCCTACGGGAAAATTCTTACAGATTTTCCGTTCATTGATTCTGTGACTGTCGGCGAGCCTGAATTTACTTCACTTGACCTTGCACGGCATATTCTATCTGAGAAGAATAAGGGATTTTTGGATGAAATGAATATTCCAGGACTGGCTTTCAGGGATACCAATGGAAGGATTGTTTTTAATCCCCGTCCTCCCATCCAGAATCTTGACCAACTTCCCTCCCCTGACCGACAGGATATTGATCTTTACAAGAAAAAGGGAATTGTAACGTATATACAGGGAAGCCGTGGGTGTTATGGGCATTGTACCTTTTGCTACCTGAATCCCTTTTATGGGCAAGTGAATCTATGGCGTGGCAGAAGCGCAAAGAATATATTTGATGAGATTCTCAAATTACGCACGGAACATTCTATCGGAAACTTCTATTTTTCAGACGCCAATTTCTTTGGCCCTGGAAAACCTGGTAAAGAACGGGCCGTTACCCTGGCAGAACTTATCCTGTCCCATGATTTGAATATCCGTTTTGGTTTTGAGTGCCGCGCAAACGATATCGAAGAATACTCACTCTCAAGACTTGTTATGGCAGGTCTTACAAATGTTTTCCTTGGTTTAGAGAGCGGGGATACTGCATCGTTGAAGCGATTCAAAAAACACATTAGTGTTGATGAAAATAAAAAGGCCATTCAATTGCTGAGAGATTATGGGATCGAACCTACCTTCGGTTTGATCATGTTCGAATTCAATTCAACGATGGAAAGTGTACGAAATAATTTCGTATTTTTACAGGAAATGGGCATCATGACCACCCCTGCCGTAACTGCCCACCTGCTGCACCACAGACAGACCATTTTTGCAGGGACGCCCGATTATCAGTCAATGATACGTGAACCAACCTGCACTGATACCTCATTCACAAATTACGAACTATTTTATAAGATAAAAGACCCAAAAGTTGAGGCATTTTCAGAGATTATTTCAAATGTTTGCAGAGCGGCCTTATCTTTGCTCCCAAAAACCTTCACCTGTGAAACTAATGCATCTGACTCCTGTATTGAATCAAATTTATTAAGTACACTAAATAATACCCTGATTACTCTATTTGCAAAAACCCTAACTGACTTTGAAGCTAATAAAAATCTTGAAAACCCTGACTTTCTGAGAGATACTAGCCGGAAGCTGGTGCATGAAGTGGAAACAGTTTTTGGGTAAACATTCGGTAAAGATGTTATGCACTGCCCATTCCCCACTTCCGTGAGGACAAGTTTGTCATTCCCGAATGCTTTTATCGGGAATCCACCGTTCATCAGCACACGCCTGGATTCCCGCTAAAAACATGCGGGAATGACATGTGTAAGACGTGTTTACCGAATGTTTACGTTTTTGGCAAGCAATCAGCTTGAGGTGATAAACCAATGACTAACATAAACCATCCTTACATTGATTCTATATTCCAACTCAGTTTTGGATACTGGAAATCCTGTATCCTTTTTACGGCAACAGAATTTGATATATTTACCCTTATCAGCAAAGGCAAGGTTACGGCTAAAGACATTTCCCAATCCATTCATGCCAACGAACGTGCAACAGAGATGCTCCTGAATGCCCTCGTTTCGCTTGAATTACTTACTAAACAAGCAAATTCTTACCATAACACCCCTATTTCAAATCTTCATTTAATCAAGGGAAAACCTCATTATATGGGCTATTTTATCCATCATGCCCAGAATATTATGGAAAACTGGACAATGCTGCGGGAAACTATTGAAACGGGAAAGGCCGTTTCACTGAAGGACTTACCTGAAG